>NZ_JBTIXF010000030.1:0-76479 GCF_055793945.1 Plantactinospora sp. A48
CCCCGCCCGCTCTGGGCGGTCAGGCTTGATCCCGACGCGGGCGGGGTCGGCGGAAACCCCCCAGCGGTCCGGCGAACCAGCCCGGCGGTCAGGCTTGATCCCGACGCGGGCGGGGTCGGCGGAAACCCCCCAGCGGTCCGGCAAACCAGCCCGGCCGTCGGGCTTGATCCTGGGGTGGGCTGGGTAGGGGGAGGCACTCGGTGGTCCCGGTGCTGCGCGGGGACTGGTGTCCGCCGGGGCCGCTGGGCAGGATGGAACGCATGGACTACGAATACGCGCCGCTACGGTTACCGCCGAACGTCGACCGGGTGACCGCGATGGCGCAGCTGGCCATCCAGGCGGAGTTCTCGGGCTGGGAGCTGGCCCGGGTGCGGCTGTACCGCGACGGCACCCGCCAGGTGGTGCTGCGCCGCCGGGTGGTCAACACACCGCAACCGGGCCTGTCCTACTGACCCGCGCCGGGTCCGGCGTCAGCGCGCCGGCTCGTCCTCGGCGTCCGTCTCGGGCAGGAACGGGTGCTCGTCGAGGCGACCGACAAGTCGGTCGTCCGCCCCCGGCTGGAACGGGCCGACGCCGTCGTCGTCGTCGAACCCCTCCAGGTCGAGCGGTACGGCCACCTCGCTGACCATCACCAGCCCGTCCAACGGCTCCAGCTCGGGGATGTCCAGCGCGGCGAGCGAGCCGTCGCCCGCCTGGAGCAGCTCCAGCACCGCCTCGCCGACCCCCTCGACCGGCTCGCTCTCGTCGCCGTCCGGCAGCCCCGCCCGGCGGGCGGCCTGGGCCACCCGGATCAGCGCCCCGACGCTCGGCACCCGGAAGTCCCGCCGCTGGCGCACCGACAACACCTGCGGGTGCGGATCGGCCGGCTCGGTCCCGTCGGCGCCGCCGAGGCCCACCCCGAAGCGCTCGTCCGCCTCCTCCGGGTCGATCGACTCGACGTCCCAGGGCGTCACCTCGCCGTACGCCTCCAGGAGCTGGTCGTCGTACTCGTACGAGGCGTTGTTGAGCGCGACGTACGCCTGCCAGACATCGTCGTCGTCGACCCGTCCCTCGGCGGCCTTGACGGCCGCCAGGTGGATCCGCGCGGCCTCGATGACCCGCTCGAGCGCGGCGTCCAGCTCGACGTGCTGGTCGGTCATGATGGTGGGTGTCCCTTCGGGAAGGTGGTCGGCAGAGCGGGAGTCCGGACCGCCGGGGCGGCGGACGAGGGGTCAGCAGGCGCGCAGGAACCGGTCGAGCACCCGCACGCCGAACTGTAGTCCGTCCACCGGTACCCGCTCGTCGATGCCGTGGAACAGCGCCGAGAAGTTCAGGTCGGCCGGCAGCCGCAGCGGCGCGAAGCCGAAACACCGGATCCCCAGCCGGTGCCACGCCTTCGCGTCCGTACCACCGGAGAGCATGTACGGCACCGGCCGCGCGCCCGGGTCCTCGGCCCGCAGCGCGGTGGCCATCAGGTCGACCAGCGGACCGTCGAAGGTGGTCTCGAGGGCGTCCTGGCGTTGGATGTACTCGATCTCGATGTCCGGACCGACCAGCTCGCGCACCTGTTCGATGAGCAGGTCGGACTGTCCCGGCATGCTCCGGCAGTCGATGGTGGCGGTGGCCCGGCCGGGGATCACGTTGTCCTTGTAGCCGGCGGCCAACCGGGTGGGGTTGGCGGTGTTCCGGACCGTCGCGCCGATGATCGTGGCGATCGGGCCCAGCTTGGCGATCGCGGTCTCCGGGTCGTCCGGGTCCAGTTCGACCCCGAGCACCTCGGAGACGTTTTCCAGGAACGCCCGCACGGTCGGCGTGACGACCACCGGGAACCGGTGCCGCCCGATCCGCGCCACCGCCTCGGCCAGCGCCGTCACCGCGTTGTCGTCGTGGACGAACGAGCCGTGCCCCGGGCGGCCCTTGGCGTGCAGGCGCAGCCAGTTGATGCCCTTCTCGGCGGTCTCGATGAGGTACAGCCGCAGGTCGTCGTTCACCGAGTAGGAGAAACCGCCGACCTCGCCGATCGCCTCGGTGCAGTCGGCCAACTCGTCGGGGTGCCGGTCCACCAGGTACCGCGCGCCGTAGTCGCTGCCGGCCTCCTCGTCCGCGGTGAACGCGAGCACGATGTCCCGCTCGGGACGTACGCCGGTGCGCTGCCAGTTCCGGACCACCGCGAGCATCATCGCGTCGAAGTCCTTCATGTCGATGGCGCCCCGGCCCCACAGGTAACCGTCGCGCAGCTCCCCGGAGAACGGGTGTACCGACCACTCGTCCGGGTCGGCCGGCACCACGTCGAGGTGCCCGTGCACCAGCAGCGCCCCGCGGCTGGAGTCGGTTCCGGGGATCCGGGCGAGCACGCTGGCCCGGCCGGGTGCCGACTCGATCAGCCGGCTGTCCACGCCGACCTCGGCGAGCTTGCCGGCCACGTACTCCGCCGCCACCCGCTCGCCGGCGGAGGTCTCGTTGTCGCCGGTGTTCGTGGTGTCGATCCGCAGCAGGTCCCGACAGAGGTCGACGACCTCACCGTCGACGGCGGGCGGGGCGGATTCGGGGTGGCTGGTCATCGGTTCTTCTTACCAGTCCCCGGTTACCGGAGCAGCGACCAGCCTCCGGTTTCGGCACGCCCACCGCCGGGTATCGCCGCTGCCATCGACGCGGTGCCGGGGTCTCCGAGGTCACCGGACGGCGTCGGGAGGTTAGGAAGGGACCCTTGTACATCGGAACGCGACAACAGGGGGCCCTTCCTTGCGGAGACACCGTGGAGAGGGAGGGTCCGATGACCACTGTTCCCCTGCCGCCGCTGCCGCCGGACACCGGCGGGCCGGCCGACGGCTACCGACCCGGGGGGCGGAACATGGTCGACCTGCTCGCCGTCGAGCACCATCGGATCGACGCGCTGTGCGGCGAGCTGATCGAGCCGGCCACCGCCCCCGGGCGCCGGCGCCAGGTGGCCGAGGTGCTCACCGCCACCGTGGTGCGGCACCTGTCGGCCGAGGAGCAGTACCTCTACCCCACCATCCGGGTGGCGCTGCCCGACGGCGCCACGCTGGCCGACCGCGAGATCGCCGCCGACATCACGCTGCTCACCGCCCTCAAGGAACTTTCCGGCACCGCGCCCGAGGACCCGACGTACGACCGGCGGGCCCGTCGGGTGGTGGGCCTGCTGCACCGGCACGCCGCGGCGGCCGCCGCGGACCTGTTCCCGCCGCTGCGGGCGCTGGCCTCCGACGCGGAGCTGATCCGGCTCGGCAACCGGGTGGAGATCGCCCAGGAGGCGGCGCCCACCCGGCCCCGACCGTCGACCCCGGCCACCCCGCCGTGGAACCGGGTGGTGGACCCGGCGGTGGGCATGCTGGACAAGGTCCGCGACGTGGTGACCCGGCGGCGGACGTACGCCGAGGACCTGCCGCCCGTGGAGCTGTGACCCGCGGAACTGTGACCCGCGGAGCTGTGACCCGTGGAACTGTGACCGGATCGGTGCGAAACCCGTCGAACCGGGTAGAGACCCACCATGACTGATCTGTTTCCAGCGGACGACCCCAGCCGCGACGACGACCTGGAGCGGGTCCGGCGGGTCGCGGCGGCGCACACGTCGGCCTCGCGGGACGTCGAGGCGTTCCTGCGGCGGGTACCGGAGCTGCCGCAGCCGGGTGACGTGGCCGAGTACGGCAACCTGATCGCCCGGGAGGAGGCCCTGCGGGCCGAGCGCCAGGACGCCGCCGACGCGGCCGGGTTGAGCGTTCCGAGCGTCGAGTCGCAGTAGCCGGACAGGCGCGAACGGAACAGGTGTGCGGAGTTGTTGTCGCCCCAGCGACCACAACTGCGCACACCTGCCCGGTTCCGGACCGGGTCGGGTTCAGCGATCCGCGAGGGGATCGTGGCCGAGGTCCAGCAGCGCGTGTCGCCACTGCTCGTCGCCGGCCCCGACGGCGGGCCGGGCGTCCAGGAGCCGGCGGACCTCCTCGACGGTGTCCCGCATCGTCTCGACGTCCTCCCGGGTCAGGTCGACCTTCCGTTTGCCCTTGATGGCCAGCACCGAACGGCCGGGTTCCGGCAGGTCGAGGCTCGGATCGGTGCCGAACGCCGCCTCACCGGAACCCTGGGTGAGCAGCCAGGTACGCAACCGCTCGGACGTGACGTTGACGCACTCGTGGAACTCCTGCCACAGCTGCTCCACCTCGGGTTCCACGCGCTGGTTGCGAGCCATCACCGTTCTCCCTCCGCCGGTCGGCCCGGGTCCGGCCCGCCGGATCCGCCCCCGCGCCCTGTCTGCTCCTCGCCGCCCCCGCCGACGGCGCCCGGCCCGGCTGCGTCATCCCCGGCCGCGCCGTCCCCGGCCGAACCGCTCCCGACGGTGTCGGCCCCGGCAGCGTCCGGCTTGTCGACGTTGCGGGTCCGGCGCGGGTTCGCGGTCGGTCCCGGCGGGACTGCGTCCGTCTTCGGGGTCTTCTCCCGGCTCTCCTCCGGCTCGGTCATCGGCCATCCCCCCTCAACGACCGGCCCTGGCGCTCGCCTCGGCCGGTCGGCCGGACCCCTCGCCCCGGCGCACGTCGAACTCCAACCGTCCGTCCCGGGCGTCGACCCGGATCCGGTCCCCCGAGCTGAGCGAGCCGTCCAGCAGCATCGTGGAGAGCCGGTTGTCGACCTCGCGCTGGATGGTCCGACGCAACGGCCGGGCCCCGAACTCGGGCTGGTAGCCGTGCTCGGCGAGCCAGTCGAGGCCGGCACCGGTGAACTCCACGCTGATGTTCTGGGCGTGCAACCGCCGCTCGGTCTCGGTCAGCATGAGGCCAGCGATCTGCCGGATCTGCTGCTCCTCCAGCCGACGGAAGATGATCACCTCGTCGATCCGGTTCAGGAACTCCGGACGGAAGTGCTCCTGCAGCCGGCGCATCAGCCGGTCCCGCAGATCGCTCTCCTCGGCCGCGGCGCCGGCCGGCCCCTCGGTGCCGAAGCCCACGCTGCGCTGCGTACCCATGATCAGCTCGGACCCGAGGTTGCTCGTCATGATCAGTACGGTGTTGCGGAAGTTCACCGTCCGGCCCTGGCTGTCGGTCAGCCGCCCCTCGTCGAGCACCTGGAGCAGCACGTTGAACACGTCCGGATGCGCCTTCTCCACCTCGTCCAGCAGGATCACCGAGTACGGCCGGCGGCGCACCTGCTCGGTCAGCTGGCCCGCCTCCTCGTACCCCACGTAACCGGGCGGGGCGCCGACCAGCCGGCTCACCATGTGCTTCTCCTGGAACTCGCTCATGTCCAGCCGGGTCATCCGGTCGGAGTCGCCGAACAGCGCCTCCGCGAGGGCCCGGGCCAGTTCGGTCTTGCCGACCCCGGTGGGGCCGAGGAACAGGAAGCTGCCCATCGGACGGTCCGGGTCGGCCAGGCCGGTCCGGGACCGTCGGACCGCCTCGGCGACCGCGCCCACCGCGTCGTCCTGGCCGATCACCCGCTCGTGCAGGTGGCCCTCCAGACGCAGCAGCCGGCTGCGTTCCTCCTCGGTCAGCTGGTTCACCGGGATGCCGGTGGCCCGGGAGACCACCTCGGCGATCTCACCGGTGCCGACCTGCGGCACCTGGTCGGCGTCGCCGTCGCCCCGCAGCCGCTCCAACCGCTGCTGGACTCCCTGGAGCTGGTCCCGTAGCTGCGAGGCGCGCTCGTACTGCTCGTCGGCGACCGCCTGTTCCTTGTCCCGACGTACCTCCTCCAGCTGGTGCTCCAGCTCCCGCACGTCGCCGTCCGGGGTGTGGGTGCGCAGCCGGACCCGCGCGCCGGCCTGGTCGATCAGGTCGATCGCCTTGTCCGGCAGGAACCGGTCGGTGATGTACCGGTCGGCCAGCTCCGCCGCGGCCACCAGCGCCTCGTCGGTGAACCGCACCTGGTGGTGGGCCTCGTAGCGGTCCCGCAGGCCACGCAGGATGGTCACCGTGTCGTCCAGGTCCGGCTCGGGCACCAGCACCGGCTGGAACCGGCGGGCCAGCGCCGCGTCCTTCTCGATGCTGCGCCGGTACTCGTCCAGGGTGGTGGCCCCGACCACCCGCAGTTCGCCCCGGGCCAGGGCCGGCTTGAGCATGTTGCTGGCGTCCATCCCGCCCTCGCTGCCGGCGCCGCCGGCGCCGACCAGCGTGTGGATCTCGTCGAGGAAGACGATCAGCTGGTCGCGGTGGGCCCGGATCTCGTCGATGACCTTCTTGAGCCGTTCCTCGAAGTCGCCCCGGTACCGGGTACCGGCCACCAGGCTGGCCAGGTCGAGCTGCACCACCCGCTTGCCGAGCAGGGTCTGCGGCACGTCGCCGTCGGCGATCCGCTCGGCCAGCCCTTCGACGATGGCGGTCTTGCCGACGCCCGCCTCGCCGATCAGCACCGGGTTGTTCTTGGTACGCCGGGACAGGATCTCCACCGCCTGCTCGATCTCGGCGGCCCGCCCGATCACCGGGTCGATCTGGTCGGCCCGGGCCAGGTCGGTGAGGTCCTGGCTGTACTGGTCGAGGGTGGGCGTGCCGTGGTCCGGCTGCGCGGCCGGCGCGCCGGTCCGCTCGACCCCGGCGGCCTGCAACGACTGCGGTTGGATCCGGCTCGAGGCCAGCATCCGGCCGGCCGGCGACTCCGGATTGAGCGGCAGCGCCATCAGGATGTGCTCGGGGCCGATGTACGAGGCTCCCATCGCCCGGGACAGCTGGTGGGCGTCCAACAGGGCCCGCTTGGCCGCCGGGGTGAGGGACAGGTTCGGCGGCACCTCACCGCCGGGGGCGCCGTCCCGCCGGCCGCCCAGCGCGGCCAGCAGGGCGTCCGGGTCGGCGCCGGCCCGGGACAGCAGCTGGCGCAGCGGCTCCCGTTGCAGCGCGCTCCAGAGCAGGTGGTCCGTGTCCAGGTCGCTGCTGCGCCGCTGCGCCGCCCGGCGGGCCGCGTCGGCCAGCAGTTCGCGGGCGTCGGCGGTCATCAGTCGGGTGATGTCGACCCGGTGCGGTCGCCGCCCCTCGCCCCGGCCGAAGTAGCGCGCCAGGAACTCGTCCCACGGGTCGGACCCGAAGTCCCCGAATCCCTGTGTCATTGGCTCTCCCCTGTTCTCGGCGCGGGTGTGCCCGGTGCCGGCTACCCGGCGGTCCGGGCGGCAAACGTCGCCGCGTGGCAGTCTGAGCGGGTGGAGACGCCCCCGCTGCTCGTCGTCGACGCCGCGAACGTGGTCGGGTCCCGCCCGGACGGCTGGTGGCGGGACCGTGCGGGTGCCGCCACCCGGCTGCGCGACCGGCTGGAACCGGTGGCCCGGGACGGTCGCACCGACCTGCCACCGCCGCTGGAGGTGGTGCTGGTGGTCGAGGGTGCCGCGCGGGGCGTCCCGGGCACCCCGGCGGTCCGGGTGGTGTCGGCCGAGCGGTCCGGCGACGACGCCATCGTCGATCTGGTGGGCGCCGCGCCGGACCGTCGGTGCGTCGTGGTGACGGCCGACCGGGAGCTGCGGCACCGGGTGACCGCACTGGGCGCCGAGGTACGCGGTCCACGCTGGCTCGATTGACCCGGCCGCGCGTCAACGCGACTGCGACATCGACCGCGCCACAAGCGACTAATGGGGCGATCTCCCCCGTCACCAGGCGTGTCACCTCGGAGACTGTGCGTACCGGCCCCGGCGGCGGGGAACGGACACCCGGGCAGCAACACACCGAGGGGGTCCCGTCCACGCAAACTGTCTAACCTCTACTGTTAGATCCCTCCCCGCCCCCAGGAGGTCCCGCAGTGGCGAGCGTCGCCGAGCTCAAGTCAGCGATCGATGCCGCACTCCAACAGATCGGCGACGGCCAGGCCGCGGTGCAGGCCGCGGGCGAGAAGCTGGCCGAGGCGCAGCAGACCCTCGCCGGCGCGCTGGAGGGCAGCGGGCACGACACCGTGACCGCCGCGCAGGCGTCACTGTCCCAGGCCAGCCAGGAACTCCAGGACTGCCTGGCCGCGACGCTCACCGCGGTCGAGCAGGCCCAGCAGTACGTCGCGAGCCTGTAAGCCCGCCATGTCCATCGTGGAGGATCTCGGGGCGCGGGTCCGCGCGGCCGCGGACGACCTGCCGGTCGGGCTGGTGGCGCAGGCGCTCGACCGGCTCGGCAAGGCCGCCGACCGGCTGCGCTGGGTACGCCAGGAGTCCAGCGACCCGATGGGCGTACCGGAACTCACGGCGGCCATCGAACACCTGGAGACGGCGAACCGGACGCTGCTCGTCGCGCAGGAGCAACTGGCCAGCTACCTGGCCGCGATCGGGCTGGCCCGGGACGGGCAACCCGTACCGATCCCGGCGGAGCGGCGACGCGAGTCCGGCCGGCCGGCAGACGAGCCGGAACGGCCCCCGGAGCGCTCCACCGCCGGTCGGGAACCCGCCGACACCGGTCTGCGGCGGTGGTGGCCGACCCGGGTGGCCGAGCTGACCGGGGACGCGAAGGCACCGGCCGGGGAGCCGAGCCGGCGGGTCACCGATCCCACCGAACTGCTCCGTCGGGTCTCCGCCGGGGTCGGCGCCGGCGACCGGGCCGGCATCCGCCGGGAACTCGGCCAGGTCGACGCGGACGTCGGGCTCGGCCTGGCCGCCGTGGCGCCGCCGCTGCTGCGCGGATTCGCCACCGACCTGCTCGGCCACCCGCCCCGGGCCGAGGACCTGCCCCGGCTACGGCGCGAACTCAGCGGCGGGGTCCGGGAGCTGCTGCCCGGCCTGCCGCCCGCGGTGCTCGACACGCTGCTGACCCGGGTCTGCCGGATGCCCCCACCCCGCCAACCGCAGGAGCGGGACAAGCCGGCGAACCCGGCCGACCCGGCCGTGGCGGCCGGGGTGCTCGCCGGGGTGCTGCTGCGCCGCCTCGGCCGGGACGCGCGGCAGGCGATCGGGGTGGCCGGCGGAGCCGAACCCACCGCCCGACGCGACTCCGGTGGCAACCCGGCCCGACGCGACTCCGGTCCGAGCCCCAGCCGGCACGAGGGCGGCGCGAGCCAGACCCGACGCGACGGCGGCGCCCCCGGATCACCCGGATCGACCAGCGGACGTGGCTGGATCGGGCCCGCCACCACCCGGGAGACCCATGGCTGACGTGCGGACCCAGCTCGTCGACCGGGTCCGCGGCATGCTCTCGCACGCGCTCGGCGCGGCGCGGGCGGACCTCGCCGCGGCCCGGACCGACCTGGAGGAGGCGCGGGACCGGCTGGCCCGCACCCGCCAGGCCGCCGAGCGGATACCCGGCCGGGCCGGCGCCCAGCGGGACGAACGGCTCGCCGAGGTCGAGCGCCGGCACGCGGCCCGGCTCGCCGACCTGGCCGAACGGGTCACCGCGGCGGCCCACGCCGAGGCGCCGGGCGCCGCGAGCGCCCCCTGGGCGCAGTGGCAGCCCACCCCGGCGGTACGCGCCGAACCGCCGGGACCGCTGCGGATCGGCGGGATCGCCGACGGCGTACCGGCGCTGGTCCCGCTGCTGGACGCCGGGCACGTCGAGTTGCACGGGGACGACGCGGCCGGCTGCGACGCCGTGGTGGCCGGCCTGCTGCTGCGCGGCATCGGCCGGGCCACCCCGGGGGCCGTACGGGTGATCGGCTACGACCCGGAGCACCTCGGTGGCGGGCTGGCCGGCTTCGCGCCACTGGCCACCGCCGGGCTGCTCACGTTCGTCGGCCCCGGCGGGCTGGCCGGGCTGCTCGACGAACTGGTCGACCAGATCCGCCGGATCAACGAGAAGGTGCTGGCCGGCGAGTACGGATCGGTGCGGGAGCTGGCCGTCGCCACCGGGCGCCGGCCGGAGCCCTGGCGGGTGGCGGTGCTGCTCGGCGGAGACGAGCCGGGCCGGCACGAACGCGCGCAACTGGACCGGATCGCCCGGACCGGCGCCGCCTGCGGGGTGCACCTGGTGGTCCGGGACATCGAACTGCCCGACTCACCGACGGTGACCCGGATCAGGGTCAGCGCCGACGGGGCCCGGTTGGCGGCCGTACCGTCGCTGCCGGTCACCCTCGATCCGGCGCCGCCCCCGGCGCTGCTCACCGAGACCTGCCGGCGGATCGCCGAGCAGGTCAGCGCCGGGCCGGCGCCCACGCCGTTCACCGACCTGCTGCCGCCGCCGGACCGGATGTGGCGGGAGAGTTCGGCGAACGGGCTGACCGCGCCGATCGGCGACGGGCCCCAGGGCCGGCCGGTCACCCTCACCCTCGGCGACTATCCACCGCACGCGCTGATCGGCGGCCCGTCGGGCACCGGCAAGACCAACCTGATCTTCGCCTGGATCGGTTCCCTCGCGGCCCGCTACTCCCCCGACGAGCTGGAGTTCTACCTGCTCGACTTCAAGGAGGGGGTGTCGTTCGCCCGGTTCGCCCAGGGCCGTCGGGACCCGAGCTGGCTGCCCCACCTGCGGCTGGTCGGCATCAACGTCAACACCGACCGGGAGTTCGGCCTGGCCCTGCTGCGGTTCCTCACCGAGGAACTGCGCCGGCGCGCGGAGGCCGCCAAGCGGTACGAGGTCACCAAGCTCGCCGAACTGCGGGCGGTGGACCCGGACGGGCGGTGGCCCCGGATCGTCGCCGTGGTGGACGAGTTCCAGATGCTGCTCGCCGGGCGCGACGCGCTGGCCCGGGAGGCCGCCGACCTGCTGGAGGACCTGGCCCGGCGCGGCCGGTCCCAGGGCATCCACCTGGTGCTGGCCTCACAGGACGTGCGCGGTATCGAGGCGCTGTGGGGCCGGCCCGCCCTGGTCGCCCAGTTCACCCTGCGGATCGCCATGCCGAAGGCGCTGCGGATCCTGGACGAGCGCAACGACGCAGCCCAGTCCCTGCCCCGGCACCACGCCGTGGTGAACGCCGAGTCCGGCATGGTGGAGGGCAACGAGGTGGCCCGGATCCCGGCGGCCAGCGACTGGGGCACCTGGAACGACCTGCAGCACCGGCTGTGGCGGATGCGCCCGCCGGACGCCGCGCCGGCCCGGTTGTTCGACGGTGACGCGATCCCCCGGCTGGCCGAGGCCCCCGACTTCCTGGCGCTGCGTCCGCCACCGGAGCGGGGCGGACCGGGTCCGGCGGCCGGCGCGCCGTGGGCGTCCGCGCCCGGCACCGCGCGGCTCGACGTACCCGGCGCGGAGCCGCCCCGGGCCGGTGGCCGGACCCCTGTCGCGCTGCTCGGGGAGATCATCGACGTGCAGTCCCGGTCGGCGGCGCTGCGCCTGCCCCGGGCGCCGGGCCGCAACCTGGCGGTGCTCGGCACCGGCGTCGACGAGGCGTGCGCGGTGCTCGACGCCGCCGGCCGGTCGCTGCGCCGCCAGCACCATCCGGGCACCGCCCGGTTCTCGGTGGCCTGCCTCGACCCGGACGCCGACCCGGCGGCGCGGGCCCTGTTCGACGCGCTGGGCGCCGACGCCGCCTGGTACGACGAGGAGTCCGTTCCCGAACTGGTGGCCGAGACCGCCGCCGCGCTGGCCGGTGGACCCGCCGAGCCGCACTACCTGCTGCTGTACGCGGTCGACGCCGCGGCCGGGCCGCTCGGTGGCCGGGTCGGCGGCCGGACCGGGCTGGAACACCTGCGCCAGATCCTGCACGACGGCCCGGAGCGGCGTACCCACGTGCTGGCCTGGTGGCGGGGGGTGGCCCGGATGCGGGCCGACCTGGGTGGCCCGGCCGCCCGCACCGACCAGATCGGCGCCTGGATCGCGCTGGACGTGCAGGGCTCCGAGCTGACCTCGTCGCTCTATCCCGGGACCGGCGGCCCGGACTGGTATCCCCGCCCCTGGCGGGGACTGTTCTTCGACCGGTCGGTCCACCGGACCGGTCAGGTCATCATCCCCTACCGGGTGGCGTCATGAGCGAGGGCTACGCCGGGTTGCTCGGTCAGTTGGCCGCGCTGTCCGCCCGGGTGGCGGCCCAGCGGGCCGAGGCCGAGACGTGGTACGCCGGCCAGTGCGCCGCCGCCGACCGGGCGGTGACCAACGCCGCCGAGGCGGTCCAGCGGGCCGAGGAGCGGGTGGCCGCCGCCCGGGAGGCCGCGGACCGGGTCGACGCCGAGGTGACCGGCCTCTGGCAGGCCGTACCCGCTCGGCTGGGTCGGTCGGCCGCCCGGCTGGGCCCGCCGCCGACCCCCGAACCGGACGCCAGCGGCGACCCCGCAGCGCTGCTGGACGGGGTGCGGACGCTGCTGGACCGGGCCGCCCGGCCGGGTGACCTGCCGGCCTCGGTGAACCCGCTGCTGGTGCTGTTCGGGGTGCTGGGCGCGGCCCTGGCCGCCGCGCTGGGCGCCCTCGCCCGGTACGCCGGAGCCCGGTACGGCGGCGACCTGAAGGTGGGGCTGCCCGTGGTGGGCCTCGTGGTGACCCTGCTCGGCCCGGTCGTGGGCCTGGCACCCGCCCGCCGACTGGCCGATCGCCGGCACGCCACCCTCGGCCCCCGCCCGATGATCGTGGTGGTGGCCGCCGGCCTGGTCACCACCGCCGTCCTGATCCCCCTCCTGCGCTGACCCCGAAAGGAAGGGCACCCTGTTATCGCTTCCGGTATAGGAGGGGCCCCCGGTCAACCGCCCACCGTCCGGGGCCCGCCCCGCGGCTCAGGCCGGGACGAGGACGGCCTCCCGGAGCAGCCGGCGGGCCAGCACCACCCGGTCCGCGTCGTCGTCCAGGCCCGGCAGGTCACCGACCCGGTCGACCGCACCGGTCAGCGCGGCCCGGAGCGCCTCGGCGCACTGGTCGGGCAGGTCCAGGGCCCGGTCGAAGACCCGCAGGATGACCCGGCCGGGGGCGCCGGGAACCAGCCGCCAGGACAGGCCGTGACGCGGCGCGATCCGGGTGTCGGCGTCCACCGTCGCGAGCGCCGCGGTCTGGGCGAGCGGTCGGATCGGCGCGGGCCGGCTGGCCGGCCAGGCGCGCTGCCGCAACCGGTCGGCCACCGCCGCCGGATCGGCCCGGCAGAGCCAGTCCCGCAGCGCGGCCACGGTCTCGGTCAGCTCCGGCGCCACCTGCTCCGGATCGGCCACATCCAGCCCGAACGGCAGGCTGGCCCGCAGCCGGCCATCCTCCGCGGCCAACCGCAGCAGCTCCTCGACCAGGGCGTACCGGGTCAACGCCCGGATCCCGACGGTCAGGTGCAGGGAGCTGGACTCCTGGGCCTGGGCGCTGTGCAGCCAGCCGCGCGGCAGGTAGAGGGCGTCACCCGGCTCCAGCACCACGTCCAGCGTCGGCTCCCCACTGGCGCTGGCCGACACCTCGTCGGCGCGACCGCCCCAGGGTTGCCGCTCCAGCGGGTCGGGCAGCACCGGCGGATGGATCCGCCAGTGCTTGCGGCCGTCCACCTGGAGCACGAACACGTCGTGGGTGTCGTAGTGGGTGGCGAAACCCTGGCTGCCGGCCGGGGTCAGATAGGCGTTCACCTGGAGCGGGTGGCCCAGTGCCAGTCCCAGTTCGCGGGCGAAGTCGACAAGCGGCGGCCAGTTCCGGTGCAGGCCCTGCAACACCAGGGTGGCGCCGTCGGCGTACAGCTGCAGGACCCGTTCGTCGAGGACCTGGTCGGTGATCTCGGCGCCCGACCCGCCGCTGCCGGTGTAGCGGCCGGCCGGCAGCACCTCGCCGTCCCTGGCGACCCGCAGGAACGGGGTCCGCAGGCCGCGCCGGCTGAGCAACTCGTCCGCGTCAGCCGGGGACAGCAGGTCGGTGAACCCGACCGGGTTGGGCAGCTCGGCGGCCCGGGACAGCAGCGGCCGGCGGCCCCAGTGGGTGGTGGCGAAGACGGCCGGGTCGGTCGCCACGCACCGGGTCAGCGCCGGACCGGTCACCGATCCGGGCGCCGCGGCCGGCGACTCGACCGTGATGCCGGCGGGATCGCCGAACGCCGGGCGGCCGCGGCCGCCCGGCGTCTCAGTCGACCTGGCCGGAAGCCCGATCGTCACCGGGCCGAGCCGTCGGCGCCACCGTCCTGCTGACCCGGGGTCGCCCCGCCGTCGGCCGGGCCCTCGGCACCGCCGTCCGCGCCGCCATCCTGCTTACCGGGGGTCGCGCCACCGTCGGCGGGGCCCTCCGCGCCGCCGTCCGCGCCGCCATCCTGCTTACCGGGGGTCGCGCCACCGTCGGCGGGACCCTCCGCGCCGCCCGCGCCGGCGCTGCGGATGTCGTCATCGTTCAGTCTCATCGACGTCTCCTTCGGTGCCGCCGGAGCGGCTGATCGGTTTGCCACCCGAAGGTAGCTCTTCGGCATCGCCGCCGGTGGCGGCTGGTGGAGCAGCGCCGCCGAAGCGGCTGGTAGGGCATCGCCGCCGAGGCGGGTGGTTTGCATGCCATGCCACCGCCGGGACGGCTGGTTCGCACGCCCGCCACGGTGCGGCGGGCGTGCCGAAGCTGGTACCCCCGGGCGGATCATGTCTAACCACCCGAACGAGCCCGGAACGACCCGCGGTACGGGAACACCTGACGACCCGGACGCGGCCGGGCCGAACCCGGACGGCCGCCCGGGGCCGGAACCCACCCGGTCCGGGCAGCGGGGCACCGAGGGCTGTCACTATCCTCGGTGACCATGGGGGTGAACCGGACCGCGTCGTCGTTACGGGGCAACCGGGACTTCCTGCTCTTCTGGGCGTTGCAGACCCTGTCGGTGGCCGGCGACTCCTTCTCGTACGTCGCGATTCCGCTGCTGGTTCTGCACGCCACCGGTTCGGTCACCCAGATGGGCCTGCTGACCGGGATGGCCGGCGCGGCCTCGGTACTCGCCGGGGTCTTCGCCGGGGTTCTGGTGGACCGGTTCGACCGACGTCGACTCATGATCGGGTGTGACGCGCTGCGGGCGGTCGCGTACGCGGTCGTGCCCCTGGTGTGGCTAGCCGGCCCGCACGTCTGGCTGCTCTACCTGGTGGTGCCGCTCGGTGGCGCGTTGGGAATGGTGTTCCAGGTCGGTTACGTGACCGCCGTGGCCGGACTGGTGGACGTCGACGCGATCACCGAGGCCAACAGCCGGCTGTCCGCGACGTACGCGGTAGCGACCGTGACCGGCCCGATGCTCGCGGGCGTCGTCTCCGGCCTGCTCGGCCCGCCCGCCGCCATCGGGGTGGACGCCGCCACCTTCGCGGTCTCGGCCGGCGGTCTCTGCCTGGTCCGGCTCGCCCGCCGCCAGCCGGCCGACACCGGTACCGCCGGCGCCCGAGGCTGGCGCGACCTGCTGGCCGGGGTGCTGTTCCTGTGGCGGCATCCGGTGCTGCGCTCGCTGACCGTGCTGCTGTCGCTGTCGCTGTTCCTGATGCTCGGACTCACCGACGTGTTCATCTACCGCCTCAAGCACGACCTGGGGCAGCCCGACGAGATCGTCGGCACGGTGCTCGCGGTCGCCGCCGTGGGAACGGTGGCGGCGGCACTGGTGGTCGCGCCGGCCCGCCGCCGGTTCGGCTTCGGGCTGTGCTGGATCGCGGCGCAGGCGCTGGCCGGGCTCGCCGTCGCGCTGGCCGGATTCGCCGGCGGCATCGCCTCGGCGGCCACCCTGGTCGCGGTCTACACCTTCGGCATCGGGGTGGCCGGTATCTGCTCGATGTCGCTGCGCCAACAGGTCACCCCCGAGGGTCTGCTCGGCCGGGTCACCTCGGCGTTCTGGACCATCCACTACGCGCTCGCGCCGGTCGGCGCCGCCGTGCTCACCTGGGCCACCGCCCGGTACGGCAGCGGCGCCGTGCTGCTCATCGCCGGGACCGGCTGCCTGCTGATCGGGCTCGCCGGCCTGCTCACCCCACTGGTCCAACCCGCGGCGGCGGCCGTACCCGAGCCGGCTGGGCCGTCGACCGGGTAGCGCGCGGCCGGGGCGCGGGAAACGGGTGGGCGGCCGGCGGCTGGGTAATGATGACGCCGATGATCCTCGTCGGCACCTCCGGATGGCAGTACCGCGACTGGCGCGGCCGGTTCTACCCGACCGCGCTGCCCCAGCGAAGCTGGCTGGAGCACTACGCCGCGGCGTTCGGCACCGTCGAGGTGAACAACGCCTTCTACCGGCTGCCGGAACGGGACACCTTCGCGCGGTGGCGGGCCCGGACACCCGACGACTTCTGCGTCGCCGTCAAGATGAGTCGCTACCTGACCCACATCAAGCGGCTACGTGAGCCGGCCGAACCGGTGGCCCGGTTCCTCGGCCGGGCGACCGCGCTCGGCGACCGGCTCGGCCCGGTGCTGCTGCAACTGCCGCCGAACCTGCGGGTGGACACCGCCGCCCTGGACGAGACCCTCGCGCTGTTTCCCCCCGAGATCCGGGTCGCCGTCGAGCCCCGACACGACAGCTGGTGGACCGCCGAGGTCCAGGCGATCCTGACGGCCCGGGGCGCCGCGCTGTGCTGGGCCGATCGGGGCAGCCGACCGCTGACCCCGCTGTGGCGCACCGCCGACTGGTGCTACCTGCGGCTGCACGAGGGCCGGGCCAAGCCCTGGCCCCGGTACGGGCGTACCGCACTGGCCAGCTGGGTCGGCCGGATCGCCGACCGGTTCGGCGCCGACGAGACCGCGTACGTGTACTTCAACAACGATCCCGGTGGGGCCGCCGTGGTGGACGCCGTCGCGTTCGCCACCCTGGCCCGGCGACATGGCTACACCGTCAGCCGCCCTTAGCCGAAAGGAAGGGCCGGCCGAAAGGGAGGGCGGCCGAAAGGAAGGGCCCCTTGTTATCGCTTTTTGTAGAGGAAGGGCCCCTTCCTAACCGATGTGTGTCAGGGCAGTACTGACTCCAGGTCCTTCGGCACGGTGGCCCGGACGTCATCCCACTCGCCCTGCGGGACGTGCCGGCGCAGGGCGCCCAGGACGGTCCGTACCAGGCCCTCGGCGCCGCCCTCCACCTCGTACGGGAAGCCCTGCCGGACCTCGTACAGGAAGTCGTCCCGGTTCAGCTTCACCGGCAGCACGCTCGGATCCCAGCCCTCGAAGAAGATCCCGCGCACCAGGGTCGGCAGTTGGGCCGCGAAGTGGGCGCTCTCCTGCACCGGCATCCGGTCCCGCAACAGGTGCAGCACGGTACGCAGTGCGGCGTACGACTGGTTGCGGCGCTCCTTCGGCCAGCCGTACGTCTGCTCGATGTCCTTGAGCAGCAGGTTCGTCTTGTCCATGGAGGTGTCGAAAGTCGACTCCGGCTTGCTCACGGTGGCTCCCCCTTGGTTGTCGTCGGCCGTCACCACCATGTCCCAGCGCCGGATGACCCATCCTCACCCCGGCCGGGTGAACCGCCAGCCGGGCCGGGAGAACCGCCGGGTCAGGCGCGCGGACGTGGGTCCCGGGACGTATCCGAATCCTCGGACGGACCCGAGGATTCGGACGGGCCCGGCTCGGCCAGCGGGCGCGGGTCGGTCAGCGCCCAGGCCGCGTCGATCAGCCCGACATGCGAGAACGCCTGCGGAAAGTTACCCAGTTGCTCGCCGGTGACCGGGTCGAACTGCTCGGCCAGCAGGCCCACATCGTTGGCCCGGGCGACCACGCTCTCGAACAGGGCGGTGGCCTGGTCGTGCGCGCCGGCGGAGGCGAGGCACCGCACCATCCAGAACGAACACAGGAAGAATCCGGCGGGATCACCGTCCCACCGGCGGATCAGCCCGCCCGTTGACAGCTTCCGGTTGATCAGCTTGATGGTCGCCCACATTCGGGGATCGTCGGCGGGAAGGAACCCGACGCACGGCAGGATCAGCACCGCGGCGTCCAGGTCGGGCGAGCCGAACGCGCCGGTGTAGGCGCCCACCTCGTCGTTCCAGCCGTCCCGCAGCACGGTCCGGCGGATCTCATCACGGACGGCACGCCACCGCTCCAGCTCCGCCGGGTCGCCCAGTCGGTCGCCGAACCGGACGGCCCGGTCCAGCGCCACCCAGCAGAGCACCTTCGAGGACAGGTAGTGCCGCTCGGTGTCGCGCGCCTCCCACATGCCGGCGTCCGGTCGCCGCCAGTCGTCGGCGGACCGCTCGACCAGGTCGCGCAGCAGGTCACGAATGTCGGAGGGCATCGGGTCGAGATAGTCGCGCAGCAGCCAGGCCGCGTCCAGCACCTCGCCGGGCACGTCGGCCTGGCGCTGCCGCCAGGCCTCGTTGCCGGCCCGTACGGGCGTGCTGTCCGCGTACCCGCGCAGGGTGTCCACCGTGTGCTCGGAGACGTCCCGTTCGCCCTCCACCCCGCACATGATCGGCACCGGGCGGTCATCCACCCGGCCCACCGTCCGGGCCACCCAACGGAACAGCCGGGTCGCTTCGTCCGGGCAGGCGGCCACCCACAACGCCCGCAGGGTCAGGGAGAAGTCCCGCAGCCAGGCGAACCGGTAGTCGTAGTTGCGATCAGCGCCGAGTTCCTCGGGCAGCGACGTGGTCGCCGCCGCGACGACGGCGCCACTGGGCTGGTACGTGAGTCCCTGCATGATCAGCGCGGCGTGCTGGACCAGTTCCGGATAACGGCCGTGGTACGGGTGCAGGTCAGCCCAGGCACGCCAGCCGCGTACGGTGCCGGCCAGCGCCGCCGGGACGTCCAGCACCGCCGGCCCGCCGGCCGGGGTGGGACCGTCCGCCGCCGACCCGGCCATGGACGTCGGATCGTCCGTCGGCGCGGCACCGTCGGTACCCTGGGGACCCGCCGCCCCGGCGGGACCGGGCGTCCGCGCGGCACCGGCGGTGGACGCCGGCCGGCCATGGTCGTGGTACGTCCGGGTGTGGCCGAGTGCGAAATCGACGCGGTCACCGACGCCGACCGAGAACGCGGCGGTGGCGTCCGGACCATCGACGGTGAGCGGCACGGCGGCGGTGAGCGTGAGGGTGGCCGGCCCGGCCCGGGCCACCAGGGCGGCGCCCTCCCGTTCCAGGTACGCCAGCACCCGGCCGTACTCGAACCGGGGACGGTAGGTCAGCACCATCTCGACCCGGCCCGACAGCCCCTCCACCGACCGGACCAGGCGGTCCGGCGAGCGGCGACCGAGGTCGTGCCCGTCCGTCTCCGGTTCCAGCACCAGCGCGTCGGTCAGGGCGACGGACCCGGTCGCGGTGCCGAAGACGGTACGCAACACCAGCGTCTCGTCCAGGTAGGCCCGCTCGGTCGTGAACTCCGCCCGGGGGTGGATGGACCACTCCCCGCCGGCCTCGTCGTCCAGCAGCCGGGCGAACACCGACGGCGCGTCGAACCGCCCGGGGCACCACCAGTTGACCGAACCGTCCCGGTCCACTAGGGCAGCGGTCCGGCCGTCGGCCAGGAACCCGTGGTCGGCGATCCGTGGGGTACGCACGGTCGGTCTTACCCGGGTCTCGCCCGGGTAAGCGTGTGAGGAGGGCTGGCCGGACCCGCCGGTCAGTCCTCGGTCAGCAGACCGGCCAGGGTGGCGGCGTTGTCCTGGGCATAGTCGCGGTAGCAGTTGTTCAGCAACACCTGGGTCCGCTCGGTCTGCCCGGCCAGCTCGCGGAGTCGGGGCGCCCACTCCCGCAGTTCGGCGTCGGAGTACCGGTAGCCGAACTTCTCGTGGATGTCCTTGCTGGTCCACTTGTCGCTGTGCCCGTGGAACCGGACGACCGCCAGGTCCGCGGTGGCGGTCAGCACCGGCGGCACCGACGAGCGGTGGCCCTGCGGCATGTCGACACAGACGTACGGCAGCTCGTGCTCGCGCAGGAAGTCGAGCGTCTCGTCCCGGTTGGCGCCGTCGAACCAGGAGGCGTGCCGGAACTCGAACACCGCCCGCAGCGGCTCACACCGGCGCCGGACCTCCAGCAGGTACTGCTTGTTGTCCCGGCGGATGGTGAACCAGGGCGGAAACTGGAACAGCACGGCGCCGAGCTTCCCGGCCGCCGCGAGCGGGTCCAGCGCCGCGAGGAACCGGGTCCAGACCTCCTCGTACGCCTGCGGCGGCAGATCGTCGGGGTAGATGTTCTTCTTGTCGGTGTCCGGCCGCAGGTCCTTGTACAGCGCGGTGACCCGGGTCGGGTGCCCGGTCAGCAGGCTGAACGCCTTGATGTTGAAGGTGAATCCGGGCGGCGTCCGGGCGGCCCACAGCTCGGCGGTGCGCTCGGCGGGCGGCGAATAATACGTGGCGTCGACCTCGACCAGCGGGAACCGTTCGGCGTAGTAGGCCAGCCGCTTCTCCGCGGTGTCCACGCCGGACGGATACCAGCCGGATTCCAACAGGGTGGGATCGGTCCAGGAGGCGGTGCCGACACTGATCTCACCCATCGGATCGCCTCCCGCCGCCCGGCTCAGCCGTCCGGCTCAACGTACCCAGCGGACCGGCGTCCGTACCCACTCAGCGGCGGCACGGTTCAGGCGGCGCGGCGCTCGCGGTTCTGCTTACAGGTCACGCAGCTCGTCGCGGACGGGAAGATCTCCAGCCGTTCCACCGGGATGGCCGCACCGCAGCCCTCGCAGTATCCGTAGGTGCCCTCGGCCAGCCGGGCCAGCGCGTGCTCGAACTGGGCGCGCCGGGTGAGGATGCCCCGCAGCAGCGACTGCGCGGTGTCCCGTTCGGCGGTCTTGGTGCCGTGGTCGGCCTGGTCGTCACCGGCCGTGTCGCCGACCTCCACCAGGCGCAGCACCTCGTTCTGCAGCATGGCCTCGTCGTACTCCGCCGTCAACTCGTCGTACCGGGTCCGCAGGGACGCCCGGATCTGCTCGATATCGGTCGCGGAGCGGGTCGTGCCGACGGTGTCCTGGACGAGCATGTCCTGCCTGCCTCTCTGCTGTCGAGTCACCGCCGGCCCGGTCGAGGCCGGCGGTGGTCCGCTGTGAGCGGGGCGAGTACCCCCGCTCCGGCCGGGTCAAACGGGCCGGTTTCAGCTCATCGCGAGGTCCGTTCCACCAGCGCCGGGTGCCGCGGATCATCGACCCGTACGGCCAGGTCGGCGAGCGCGACCGGGTCGACCTCCTCGGCGTACCGGTCGTACGCCGGCAGCGTCCAGGCGTCCTGTGCGGTGGACCGCCGACGCAGTGCGGCCGGGGACAGCGCGAGGTGGACGGTCAGGTCGAACGGCAGCGGACCGCCGATCAGGAAGGACCCGCTGACCAGCACCACGGCCCGGTCCGGCAGTCCGACGTAGTCGGCGCGGCTGGCCCGGTCGAGGTCCGCGTTCCACAGCGTCGGAAGGATCCGGCCGCTGCCCGCCGGGCCGGCCGGGTCCAGCACCTCACGACGCAGCCCGGCCTCGTCCAACCAACCGAAATAGTAGGAATCCGGGTTGGTGCGGCCCAGTTCGTACCGCAGGCTGGCGGGCCGCAGGAAGTCGGCGGACCGGATGTGCAGCGCGGCCCTGCCCCGGATCCGGAGCGGGTCGACCAACTCGTCACCGAGCCGATCCGGGCCAGCGGCCGGGGCGCCGTCCAGGGCCACCCGGACCCGGCCGTCGCCGGCGGCGTCGGCGATCCGGTCGGCGAGTTCGGTCACCAGCAGTTCGGGGGCGATAGGTCGGATCCTCACCCGTCCATGGTGCCCGGTCGACCCGGTGCCGGCCGGTCAGCCCGTCCGGCCATCTCCGTGCCGCCCGGTCAGCCCGTCCGGTCGATGACCACGCGCGCGTCGTCGGCCAGCCGGTAACCCACGCCGTAGACGGTGGTGATCAGCGGCACGTCGGTGCCGACCTTGCCGCGCAGCCGACGGATGTGCACATCCACCGTCCGCACCCCGGCGTGCTCGTAGCCCCACACCGCGTTCAGCAGTTGCAGCCGGGTGAACACCCGGCGGGGGTGAGCCACGAGATGCATCAGCAGGTCGAACTCCAGCCGGGTCAACGGCAGCCGATCGGCGCCCAGCAGCACCGAGCGGGAGGCGGCGAGCAGGTGCAGGGTCGGCGGCGTCGGGGGTGGCGGCGTGCTCGGCTGGACGCGCGGTACGGGCGCCTCGCCGCGCCGTTCCCCGCCGCCCGGGCTCGTGGTCACCGTCGCCTCGCCCCGCTCCACCATCTCGCGGGCCGCCTCCAGCAGCCGGCGGGCCGGCGCCGTCAGGGCCTCCTCACCGGCCAGTGGAATGGAAAGGGTGACGGTCAACGCGGGCATCCCCCCGCTGCCTGCGGCCGGACGGCGCTGGGCTCCCGGCGGTCTCCCGGGACCAGGCGGTTGTGCTGCATGCCATCCGGTACGCGACGAAGCGGGGCTGACCGACATGGTCCTCCTTGGCTGGTCCGGGTTTTCCCCACGGCCCCGGGGCACCGCAGGACCGATGCTTCCGGCCCTCCTGGTGAGGGTCAAGAGGCTGCGGCGTTGCATGAACGTGACAATCGGCAAACACACCGGAACTGAGTGCTTGCTCTCAGTGCCAAGGCAGATGATAGAGGGGCCGCGCCACCGTCCGAATCGAACCCCCTCCTCCGGCCGTACGGTGCTCAATCACCCACCCGGCTCACGATCCGGCGCCGCTCCGGGGGCCGACGCCGCCGCCCAGCCGGGCTCACCGGGTCGGCACCGCCGCCCGGTCGCCCCGCCCGGCTCACCGGGCCGGCACCGGCACCGGGCTCACCAGGCCGGCATCAGTGCCCCGCTCCCCGGGTCGGCACCGGCGCCCGGTGACGCCGCCCGGCTCGCCGGGTCGGCATCAGTGCCCGGCTCGCCGGGTCGGCGTCGGCGCCGGGTCACCCGGCCCGGCTCACCAGGACGGTGCCGCCCCGGCGGTCGGCGCGGAGACCACCGACATCCAGCTGGGTTCGGCGCCCGACCGGGCGGATCGCCCGCTGGCAGCGCCAACGGTGGTTCCACCGACCGATGCCGGCTCCGGCCCGTCGTCCGGATCGATCTGCACCGTGAGGTTCTCGGCCAGTCGGTAGCCCACCCGGTGCACTGTGGTCACCACCGGTGTGTCGGCGAACTTGGCCCGCAACCGGCGGACGTGTACGTCCACCGTCCGGGTCTGGACCGGGTCGTGACCCCACACCCAGGACAACAACTGGCCCCGGGTGAAGACCCGACGCGGCCGTTCGACGAGGAACCGCAGCAGTTCGTACTCCAGCCGGGTCAGCGGCACCGGCCGGCCACGCAGCCAGACCTCCCGGGAGGCCGGCCGCAGGAGCAGGCCCGTGGTCGAGGCGGCGCTGGGCGGGGTGGCCGCCGCGGTGGACGGCC
This sequence comes from Plantactinospora sp. A48, assembly GCF_055793945.1. Classification (NCBI taxonomy): domain Bacteria; kingdom Bacillati; phylum Actinomycetota; class Actinomycetes; order Micromonosporales; family Micromonosporaceae; genus Plantactinospora; species Plantactinospora sp. A48. Next base: position 22,971 of record NZ_JBTIXF010000030.1, read on the forward strand.
GGGCGTCGTCGGGTCGCCCGACGCCGCCGGCGGGTACGACGCCGCTGACGGGTACGGGGCCGCTGGACGGCGCAGCGCCTACAGACGGGGCAGCCCCGGCCACCGGCGCCGCGCCGATCGACGACTGGACGCCGGCCGACGGACGGGCGCCGGCGGACGGCACCGCGCCGACCGGCGATCGGGTGCCGATTGACGGAAGTACGTCGCCGGAGGCCACGGACCCGGCCGGGCGACCCAGCAACTCGGCCTGTTCCTCGGCCACCTCGACCAGCAGCTCCAGCAACCGCGCGGTGGCGGGACTGAGCGGCCCCTCCGGCACGGCGATGTCCAGGGTCAGCCGCAGTGGCGCCGACTGCCCCGCGGCACGCGGCACCTCCCGGCCCTCGTCGAACGCCGCCGCAGCGGTGGGTTGCGCCGGAGCGGGCGGCGGCGGGACCTCGGTGGGTCGCACCGAACCGTCGTACCGGCGGGTGAAGAACGGGTGGGGCGGGATGGCGATGATCGACACGAGGGGTCTCCTAGCGCGGTATCGGTTGCGCGGTTGGGTCGGGCGGTGCGCGCCGACCCAACCGCGAGCTGTGACGCGGTCTACGCGCGACGGACCGATCCGGCCCGTACCGGCGTCGGCCGCACGGCTACCTCGGCGTACACATCGGTGGGCCCGAAGGCCGGAAGTCCGGTGGCGCGCCAGGCGGTGAAGCCGCCCACGACGTCGGTCGCCCGGTACACGCCGAGGTCCTTGAGGGCCGCGGCGGCCAGTGAGGAGGTGAACCCCTCCTGGCAGAACACGACGATCGGCAGGTCGTAGCGGGCGATCGGCAGCCGGGCCGGACATCGCGGATCGAACCGCCACTCCAGCACGTTGCGCTCCACCACCAGGGCGCCGGGTACCGCGCCGGACACGGCGCGCTGCGCGGCGGGGCGGATGTCGACCAGCACGGCCCCCTTCCTGCCGGCCAGGTGGGCCTCCTCCGGCTGGAGCCGGACCAGCCGGGCACGGGCCACGGCCAGGATCTCGTCGATGCTCCGCGAGCCGGCGGGGGCGGGGGCGGCCGGCAGGGGCGCCGCGGGGAACGGGGCCGACAGTCGGGTCACCATGCCACCCCGGCCTCGGCGACCTCGAGCCGGCGCAACCGGCCACCGTCGAGGTGGTAACGGTTCATCAGGCGCAGCGCCGGCTGGTACACGTGCACGCTGACGGCCGGTACGGTGCCACGGTTGCTCACCCGGTGGATGTGCCGCGCGCCGAACGACCGGCCCGAACCGGTGGGGAGGGTGCGCGGGCGCAGCCGGCCCAGCGCCACCGTCTCCTCGGTGAGGACACCGGAAACGACGGTGAACGCGCCGGCACAGCCACCGTGATCGTGCAGATCGGTGTGCTGACCGGGCAGCCAGGTCAGCAGCCACACCTCGTGTTCGGCGGTCGCGGCCAACCGGCTGTACCAGCGTTCCACCGGGTCGAACCGGAGCTGGCCGGACCAGTCGCCCGCGGCGTACCGACGGGCTATGTCGAGGAGCCCGCCACCGGCCTCAGGCTCCCCGGTCGTCTCAGATAGTCGCTGCTCAAGCGTCATACGACCAGTTTGGGGATAATCCCTATCGACTTACTAGACTATTCCACGATGTGGGATAGTGATTGTTCTGACAGGATCCGCGTGAACTACGAACCGTCAAGCGCCGTACACGTCTCCCGCGGCGAAGACCTCGAACCCGGCGGTCTCGGCCCGGCGCCGCTCGTGATCCAGCCGCCACGCCTGCCGGCCGGTCCACACCAGACCGGCGCCGCCGATGGCCAGGGCGAGCAGTTCGACCACGACCAGCGGCCCGGAGGGCGGATGCGCCTCCCCCGAGCCCGCCCGCACCAGGCAGACGACGATGAACAGCACCGCCGAGACCACGTTGGGCAGGTTCCCCACCAGCGCCGCGCGCCGGGCGCCGTCGGGCGGCGCGTCCCACAGCTCGACCATGCCGGCCACCACCGTGAGGCCGGCCGCCACCAGACCGGCCACCGCGGTCCAGTAACCGACCTGACCGACCAGCCCAGGAGCGCCCAACACGTCCGCGAGATCGAACAGCGTCGCGGAGACGAACAACCCCAACGGGAACGTCACCAGCATCGGCTGGACCGGATGACCGTGCACACGCAACCGACTGTCCATGGTGGCCCTCCCCAGGTACGTCCACCGTACCCGGCGTCGTACCCCCGGCCACCCGCCGCCAAACGGCCGCCCGCCCACCCGGCGACCCGACCACCCACCGGCAGTCAACGACCCGGTCACCCGGCGGCGGACAACGGCCCGGTCACCCGGTCCGGCGCCGGGCCACCGAATCCACCAGCCGGCGGGCCACCTCGGCCATCGGGATGGCCAGGGCCACGGACGCGGTACGCAGCACCTCCCGCGCGTCGGCGGCCGGGCAACCGCGCTGGGTCATGATCACCCCGATCGCCTGGCCCACCAGCTCCTCCTCGCCGGGCGCCACTCCGGGCTCCTCGACCGCGTCGGCCCGGGCCCGGTCCCGGACGGCGGCCAGCAGCAGGCCGGCGTGCTCGGCCAGCAGCATCGCGGTGAGCTGCCGTTGCTCGGTGAACGCGCCCGGCCGCCGGGCGTAGAGGTTGATCGACCCGATCACCTGGTCGTCGATGTCCACCGGCGCCGAGATCACCCCGTGTACGCCGAGCGCCAGGGCCCGCGCCGTCCAGGGCGACCACCGTGGCGAGACCCGCAGGTCGGGGACGAGCACCAGGTCCCGCTGCCGGATCGCCGTCATGGCCGGCCCGTCGTCGCCGTACTGCACGTCGTCGAGCGTCCGGATCGGCTCGTCCGAGGCGGCCACCGAGGCGGGTTCTCCGGCCTGCAGGATCGTCACGCTGCACCAGCTCACCCCCGGCACGGCGGCCTGGCAGGTCCGGACGAGCTGGTCGAGCGCGTCGTCGAAGTCGGCCGCGCAGATCAGCCCGGCGGTGAGTTCGCGCAGCAGGGCGGCCGTCTCCAGGACACCCAGCGAGTCGCCGGGCGTCGCCGTCTCCAACCTCACCGCAGCGTGGCCCACGCCACCGCCGCGTCCGACGCGGCTCGCCCAACCCGTACGGTCGACTTCATCATGATGACCTCTCCCCCGGGATCTCGGACCCCGGGTACTACCCCTGGCAACGACGGTCAAAACCGGGCAAAAAACAGCGCGGTCGGCCGACAAATAGGGTAAGGGACCCGACAACGCCATCGCCCACCGGCCGGCGGCCGAGCGTGCGGGACCGGCGTGTCGGGCGTTCGGGAACGCGTCGACGAGCGGCTGGAACCCGGGTGGTCGCCGAAGCGCGGCGACCACCCGGGTGGAGACCCGGTGAGATCCGAACGCGGCGGGTCAGCGACCGCCGGAGCGCAGTCGCCGGCCCACCGAGGCGATGAGGCGGTCGAGTTCCGAACCGAACGGGTTGTCATGAACCAGGTACGTCCAGGTGGCGCTGGGCCGCACCAGCTTCGCGTCGTCCGGCTCCCAGTCCTCGCCGAACTCGGTCTCCGAGAACGTCTCGATCGTCCGCCGCTCGATCTCCGGGACCAGCGCGTTGAACGCGGGGACGGCGGCCCGGTGGAACTCGTCCAGCGGGTCGAGCCGACCCAGGGCGCGCAGGTGGACGCCCTCGCGGACCTCGGACAGCTCCGCCAGGTGCTCGGCCCAGAGCCGGTCCAGGTGGTAGAGCGCGGTCGACCGGGCGGCCCGGGACAGGATGTCCTCGTCCATGTCCTTGGTCTTCTCGGGCAGCTGCTCCAGCAGCATCAGGGCGGCCACCTCCGAGGTGAGCAGCCGCTCCCGCCGCTCGGCGAGGGCCTTGCGCTGCTGCTCGATCACCACGCTGTACCGCCAGGTGTTGCGGTGGATCTCATGGTTGACGCCCTCGGCGACCCGCTGGGCGTGCTCCACCGCGAAGTCCACCTGCTCATCGGTGACCAGACCGTCGGCGTTCATCCGCGGCGACGCCGGAATCGCGTCGGCGGCGTGCCGGACCACCAGGTCGTCCTCCAGGCTCACGAAGAACACCGAGCCGCCCGGGTCGCCCTGCCGGCCGGCCCGGCCGCGCAGCTGGTCGTCGACCCGACGGCTGTCGTGCCGGCCGCTGCCCATCACGTACAGGCCACCCAGCTCGGCCACCCGGTCCCGGTCGCCCTGGTCGCTGCCGCCGAGCCGGATGTCCACGCCCCGGCCGGCCATCTGGGTGGAGACCGTCACCGCGCCGTACGCGCCGGCCTCGGCGATGATCGCCGCCTCCTCCGCGTCGTTCTTGGCGTTGAGCACCACCGACGGCACCCCGGCCGCCTCCAGCGCCGCGGCGAGACCCTCGGACTCCTTCACGTCCAGCGTCCCGACCAGCACCGGCCGGCCCGCCTCGTGACACCGCCGGATCTCGTCGACCAGCGCCTCCTCCTTCTCCGCCCGGGTCGCGTAGATCCGGTCCGGGTCGTCCACCCGGATGCACGGGGTGTTCGGCGGGATCACCGCCACCTCGAGCGAGAAGAACTCCCGGAGCTGGTCGCCGACCAGCACGGCGGTCGCGGTCATCCCGCACAGCGTCCGGTAGAGCGCGATGAACGCCTGCACGGTGATCGTGCCCAGCACCTCGCCCTCGGCCGTGGCGTCCAGGCCCTCCTTCGCCTCCACGGCGGCCTGCAGGCCGTCCGGCCACCGCCGCCGCTGCGCCACCCGGCCGCGCATCTCGTCGATCAGCTCGACGGCGCCGTTGCGCACGATGTAGTCGACGTCCCGGTGCAGCAGCACCTGCGCGTGCAGGGCCACGTTGAGCGCCGACAGCTGCTCGATGTTCTCCTCGGCGTACAGGTCGAGGCCGCCCAGCCGGGACTCCAGGGTGGCCAGACCCGCGTTGGTGAAGGCGGCGCTGCGGCCGTCCTCGGCCACGGTGTAGTGCGCGCCGAGCCGCAGGCCGCGGACCAGCGCGGCGGCGGTGTGCACCGGATCCTGCTCGCCCGGTACGGCGCCGGCCAGCACCATCGGTACCCGCGCCTCGTCGATCAGGATCGAGTCCGCCTCGTCGACGACGGCGGTGGCCAGGCCGCGCTGGACCCGCTCCTCGACGTCGGTGACGAGCTGGTCGCGCAGGTAGTCGAAGCCGGCCTCGCTGACCGAGACGTAGGTGACGTCCCGGGCGTACGCCTCGCGCCGCTCCTCGTGGGTGGACGCCTCGTTGACCCAGCCGACCGTCAGGCCGAGCAGCCGGTACACCGGCTCCATCCACTCGGCGTCCCGGCGGGCCAGGTAGTCGTTGACGGTCAGCACGTGTACCGGGCCGTTGCCCAACCGGACGTGCCCATACGCCGCGACGGTGGCGGTCAGCGTCTTTCCCTCGCCGGTGGCCATCTCGGCCACCTTCCCGGCCAGCAGCGACATGGCGCCGATCAGCTGCACGTCGTACGGCCGCTGGTCGAGCGCCCGGCGGGCGGCCTCCCGGCCGACGGCGCAGATCTCGGTGAAGTCGGCGGCCTCGCCCGCCGCCTCGGTCAGCTCGGCGTCGTCCAGCGCGGACAGCGCCTCCTCACGGGCCTCGATGGCTGGCAGCAGCTTGGCCAGCGGGGTGAGATCGACGGTGCTGCCGGGTCGCTGGAGGAAGCGCCGGACCCTGCTCTTCAAACGCTGCGAGACGCCCATGACGGGCAACGGTAGCCGACGACAGACCCGATCGGCGTACCCGGGCGGCCCCCGTCCCATTCGCGTCGCTCGATCAACGGTGCTCCCTTCGTTCGTCTCGGAACAAATCCGGCAGACAACCCGGCAGCGACGAGATCACCCGGTGGATCCACCGGCCCGGAAGAGCCCGATTCGCTCGCGCCCGGTGATCTCTGCTCTCTCGCGCCCGGTGATCTCCGTTCTCTCGCGTCCGGTGATCTCCGCCCGGGTCGCGACCATCGACGCTCGGTCGGGAAGGATCGCGGTTAACCGGGGGTGGACGGGGAAGGCCAGCACCGGTTCGACAAGCTGTTGGAGACGTTGATCTCTGGGGGTGGCCTGTGGACCAGCCGAGACCTACCGTTCCGCCCGCCGTCGAGGCGTGGTCCAGCTACCGGACCGGCACCGCCGAACAGTGGACGGCGTCCACCCTGGTGCGGGCCAAGGGCGCCGCCACGGTGAGCGTGGTGATCCCGGCCCGGAACGAGGCCGCCACCGTGGGCGCGATCGTCGCGGTGATCCGCCGCTACCTGATGGACGAGGTTCCGTTGGTCGACGAGCTGATCGTGGTCGACTCCCGGTCCCGGGACGACACGGCGGCCATCGCCACGACCGCCGGCGCGCGGGTGGTCAGCCAGGACCGGATGACCCGTGGGCTGCCCCGGCTGACCGGCAAGGGCGACGCGCTCTGGTCCGGCCTGGCCGCGGCGACCGGGGACGTGGTGGCCTTCGTCGACGCCGACCTGCGCGAATTCAGCCCCCACTTCGTCACCGGCCTGCTCGGTCCGCTGCTGACCGATCCCTCGGTGGCCTTCGTCAAGGGCTTCTACCACCGGCCGCTGGTCGGCAACGCGGGTGTGGAGCAGGACGGTGGTGGCCGGGTCACCGAGCTGATGGCCCGGCCGCTGTTCAACCTCTTCTGGCCGGAGCTGGCCGGCTTCATCCAGCCGCTGGCCGGGGAGTACGCCGGCCGCCGCGAGGTGCTCGAACGGGTGCCGTTCGTCTCCGGGTACGGGGTCGAGACGGCCATGCTGATCGACCTGCTGGACCTGGTCGGGCTCGACGCGCTGGCCCAGGTCGACCTCGGCGAGCGGCTGCACCGGCACCAGGACACCGAGGCGCTGGGCCGGATGTCGGCGCAGATCCTCTACACCGCGTGGTCCCGGCTGCACCGGCAGGGCCGGGTGACCGACCCGCTCCCGCCGACCGGGCTGCTCACCCAGTTCCGCCGGGGGACGGCCGGCCCGGACCGGCCGTACCTGAGCCGGGAGGTGGTGGTCACGGACGTCGCCGTGCAGGAGCGACCGCCGCTGGCCGAGGTCGCCGACCTGATGCGCGGCCGGCAACGCGAGTTCGTGGCCTGACCTCGCCGCTGGTGGGGGACGGTGGTTAACAAGGGGCCCTTCCTATACCGAAAGCGATAACAGGGGCCCTTCCTTACGACGGGAGATGGCGCGATGGTGACCGGCCGGGCACAGGCACGGGCACGGGCACGACCCCACCCGGCGACCCGGCGACCGGCCGTCTGCCGAGTGGCCACCGGGATCGGCGGGTTGTTCGTCGTCTTCGGAGGGCTGGGCTTCCTGCCGGGGGTGACGAGCGACTTCGGCGAACTGGGATTCGCCGGCCACCACTCCGGGGCGGCCCTGCTCGGGGTGTTCCAGGTCTCGGTGCTGCTGAACGTCCTGCACATCGGGTTCGGGGTGCTGGGCCTGGGACTGGCCCGATCCGTCACCGGCGCCCGGTTCTTCCTGCTCGGCGGGGGCGCCGGCTACCTCATGCTCTGGCTCTTCGGCCTGACCGTCGGCCCGCACGCGACCGCGAACGTCGTACCCCTCAACGGGGCCGACGACTGGCTGCACGTGCTCGCCGGGGGCGGAATGCTGGCCCTGGGCGCCCTGACCGGCCTGCGGCGCCCGACGCCGCCGGCCGCCGGAACCGACGCGGTGGCGCCGGCCGCCGGACCCGGCTCGGCGCCTCCGGCGTCGGGATCCCGCGCGGCACGACCCGGGGCCGATCAGCCCGGCCCGCCCTGACGTCCGCCGTGGGCCCGACGGCCCGGTGCCGGCCATCCGGCGAAGAAATCCCCAGATGCCGGGTTTCGGCATCCCACCACCGGGTAGCCGGCCCCGTCCGTTGTGCGGGGTTGGCGGGGTGGGGGCGATGGCGAGACGAGTGACCACCGAACCGCACCGGGACCGGGGTCCGGTGATCCTGGCGCCGGCGCAGTTCGGTGGATATCCCGGTCCGGTACGGAAGATGATCCGTGGCGACAGCCTGTGGCGACTGCTGCGGACCACCGACGCGAAGCTGATCGGGCTGATGTACCTCACCACCGCGTTCGCGTTCTTCGTGATCGGTGGGATCATGGCCCTGCTGCTGCGGGCCGAGCTGGCCCGGCCCAGGCTGCAGTTCCTCTCCACCGAGCAGTACAACCAACTGTTCACCATGCACGGCACGATCATGCTGCTGCTGTTCGCCACCCCGCTGGTGTTCGCGTTCGGCAACTACATCGTCCCGTTGCAGATCGGCGCCCCGGATGTGTCCTTCCCGAGGCTGAACGCGTTCGCGTACTGGCTCTATCTGTTCGGTGGCACGCTGGTGCTGGCCGCCTTCATCACCCCCGGCGGGGCCGCCGACTACGGCTGGACCGCGTACACCCCACTGAGCGACGGCAGCCACTCCCCCGGGGTCGGCGCCAACATGTGGATCATCGGGCTGGTGATCTCGGGTCTGGGCACCATCCTCGGCGCGGTCAACATGATCACCACGATTCTCACCCTCCGGGCGCCGGGTCTGACGATGTTCCGGATGCCGATCTTCACCTGGAACATCCTGCTCACGGCCGTACTGGTGATCCTGGTTTTCCCGCTGCTCGCGGCGGCCCTGCTGGCGTTGGCCGCCGACCGGCTGGTCCACGCGCACGTGTACGACCCGGCGACCGGCGGGCCGATGCTGTGGCAGCACCTGTTCTGGTTCTTCGGCCACCCCGAGGTGTACATCGTGGCGCTGCCGTTCTTCGGCATCATCACCGAGATCATCCCGGTGTTCTCCCGCAAGCCGGTGTTCGGCTACAAGGGTCTGGTCGCCGCGACCATCTCGATCACCGTCCTGTCGATGACCGTGTGGGCGCACCACATGTTCGGCACCGGCCAGGTGCTGCTGCCGTTCTTCAGCTTCCTCAGCTACCTGATCGCGGTGCCGACCGGGGTGAAGTTCTTCAACTGGATCGGCACCATGTGGAAGGGCCAGATCAGTTTCGAGACCCCGATGCTGTTCGCGATCGGCTTCCTGGTCACCTTCCTGCTGGGCGGGCTGACCGGGGTGCTGCTGGCCAGCCCGCCGGCGGACTTCCAGGTCACCGACACGTACTTCGTGGTCGCGCACTTCCACTACGTGCTGTTCGGCACGATCGTCTTCGCGGCCTTCGGCGGCGCCTACTTCTGGTTCCCCAAGATGACCGGCCGGCTGCTCGACGAGCGGCTCGGCAAACTGCACTTCTGGACCATGTTCATCGGCTTCCACAGCACGTTCCTGGTGCAGCACTGGCTGGGCGCCGAGGGCATGCCCCGGCGGTACGCCGACTATCTGCCCACCGACGGCTTCACCACCCTCAACATGGTCTCCACGATCGGCTCGTTCGTGCTCGGCGCCTCCACGCTGTTCTTCATCTACAACGTCTGGAAGTCGTGGCGGTTCGGCCCACTGGTCACCGTGGACGACCCGTGGGGGTTCGGCAACAGCCTGGAGTGGGCCACCACCTGCCCACCGCCGCTGCGCAACTTCGAACGGCTGCCCCGGATCCGCTCCGAACGGCCGGCCTTCGACGCCAAGTACGGCCCGATGGTCGCCGACCTGCTCCGGAACCTCCCGATGCGGACCACGAAGGCACCCCAGCACCTGCGCGATGAACTGCACACCGAGCAGCGACCGCCGGAGTCACCGAGCGCCGAGGGCGCGTACGGGACGCGGATCGCCACCGGGCACCACCCGCGCCCCCAGTCCGGCGCGCGGCCGGTCGAGGTGCCGGATCCGGAGCAGTTGCGCCGACCCGCCTTCGCCGATTCGGAGGCACCAGCCGACAGACCCCCGGCCGGCGAACGACCGGGTGGGGAACAGTCGGCTGACGGACCGGACGATCCGGACCGGGCCGGCGGTCGTACCGGCGACACCGGCGATGAGTCGTGACCCCGCCCACCCAGCCCGAGCGGACCGCCGGCCGGCCCGCCGGGTCGACCACCAGACGTGCGGCCAGGCGCGTGGCCGGGCGCGTGGCCGGGCGCGTGGCCGGGCGTTAACACGGGGCCCTTCCTATACCGAAAGCGATAAGAAGGTGCCCTTCCTTACCCAGCGACGGCGGCCAGGCCGGCACTGGCCAGCACCGCGCGGACCGCGGGCTGCGGCCGGGCCAGCCGGACCGGGATGCCGGCCCGCAGCGCGGCGTCCCGCCCCGAGATCAGTGCGGCGGCGGCGGTCGGATGCAGGGTCGCCGCACCGGCCAGGTCCACCACCACCTCGGCGGGATGGCCCGTGCTGATCGCCTCGGTGAGCACCCGGCGCAGCCGCTCGGCACCGTCGGCGTCCACGTCGCTGGCCACCTCGACGAGCACCCGGTCCCCGGCCCGGCGGACCGCCAGTCGCGGCCGGGTCGGCTCCGGTTCGGCCGTTCCGTTCTGCCAGGGGGTGGCCCCGTCCGTGAGCATCGACTGGCGCAGCCAGGTCAGTGCCCGGGACAGCAGGCGGGACACGTGCATCTGCGAGATGCCGAACCGCGCCGCGATCTCGGCCTGGGTCTGGTTGCCGTAGAACCGCATGGCCAGGATGCGGCGTTCCCGCCAGGGCAGCCGACCGAGCAGTCCGCTCATCGTGACCCGGTCGTCCACGGATTCGAGCAGGTTGTCCGACTCACCGACCAGATCGCCGAACTCCGCCGAACTCTCCCCGCCGACCGGCGCGTTGAGCGAGGCCGGGCTGTAGCCGGCGGCCGACTCCAGCGCGGCGAGGACCTCCGCCTGCGGGGTCTCCAGCCGCTCGGCGAGTTCGGCGACGGTCGGCGCCCGGCTCAGTTCGCTGGTCAGCGCGGCCGTGGCCTGGCCGACCTCAAGGATCAGGTCACGCAGTCGCCGGGGCACGTGTACGCCCCAGGTGCGGTCCCGGAAGTGCCGTTTGATCTCGCCGACGATGGTGATCGCCGCGTAGGCGGTGAACGAGCCGCGTTCCGGGTCGTACCGGTCGACGGCGTTGACCAGCCCCAACCGGGCCACCTGCTCCAGGTCCTCCAGCGGCTCGCCGCGGCCCCGGTAGCGCCGGGCCAGCCGGCCAGCGAACGGCAGGGCGAACCGGACCAGGTCGTCGCGCGCCTCTCCCCGGCGCTCGGGTGGCAGCCCTTCGATCCGGGCCGCGTACGCGAGTGCCGCCGCGTCGAGATCCTCCAGCCCGCGTTCCGTCGGTGCCGGTGTGGTGGTCTGTCCGAACATCCGCGCCTCCCTCGCCGAAGGGCCCCCGCCCAGGCTGCGGAACCGGTCGTTGATGTGGTCACGCCACAGACCGGGCCGGAAGCGAAAAGGTCTCGTGGAAGTCGACGGCCACCAGCGCACGCAACAACTCTGCGTACTCGGCTCGTCGCAGCCAGCGATGTTCCCGCTCCGTAGGTACTCAATCACGAGACGAGGTTTTCTCGGGCTCGTTTCCGTCGGAGCGGGCGGCGAGGTTCAGCTGACCAACAGGCCGTGCGCCGTACCGCCGGCCCGCAATCCGGCCAGCGCGGCCATCGGGTCCAACGGCGGCGGAGGTGGCAGATCGCGCGGCTGACCGCGCAGCACCTCGGTGGCGTGCCGGGTCGGCACGGAGGTGACGGGATACCCGCGGGCGGCCAACCGGTCGACCGCGGCACGGCGACGCCCGAACGCGGCCACCGCCAGCCACTGGGGCAGACCGGCCAGGGCCGGCGACCGCAGTCCCGGCGGCTCGGGCAGGACGTCCACCGAGCTGAACGGCTCGCTGCCGGCCAGCCACCACTCGGCACCGGCCACCGCCCGCCGGGTGGCGTTCTCGCACCAGTACGGCACGAGTCCCGAGCGGATCACCTGCCACGGGTCGAGCAGCCGGCCGCACTCCACCACGCACCGGTCACCGCTCTTGCCGGCCGAGCGCAGCCACCCCCGGTAGAGGTCGGCCACGGCGGCGCTGAGCGCCTCCGGACGGGCGAACACCGCCCGGTGCGAGGTGCCCGGCCCGGCCCGCAGCGCCGCCTCCAGGCCGGGCTCCACGCCCTGCTCGGCGTACCCGGTGGGACAGCTCAGGCCGGGCGGCCGCCACCGGCGCGGATCGCCGCCGGCCCGGCGCAGCACCTCGGCCAGGTCGGGGCTGTCCGCGCCGAAGTCCGCCGGGTCGAGGCCGCTGGTCGGACCGCCGACCTGGAAGCTGTACCTGGACCGGACGGCCAGCACCGGCCAGGTGCGGGCATCCCGCAGCGTCAGCACCGGGGCGCCGGGTCCGAGCCGTTCCGCGATGAACCGCCGGTACGCCCCGGGCAGCTCCCGCCAGCGCACCAGCAGGCTGATCGTCGCCCCGGCCAGCGCCCCCCGAACGGCCGGATCATGCACCTGCCGCACCGCCACCGCCGGATTGTTCGCCAGTACCGGCGCCGCCACCCCGGCCCCGTACCCGAGGGCGCCGGCCGGATCGTCGACCGACCCGGCCGGCCAGCGGACCGACATCTCGAAGCCGGTCGGTAGCCACGGCATGCCGAGCGCGACCGCCAGGTGGGCGGCCGCGCCGTGCGGCGAGCCCAGCAGCAGGCCCGGATAGGTCCGATGCGGATAGTGGTCGACGACCCACCGCGCCACCCGTTCCGCGTCCACCGCGCCGGCCCGACCGGCGGGCAACGCGGACCGGACGGCGGCGCGGGCGATGGCGGACCGGCGGACCGGTTCCGGGGCGCCCCGGAACCGGGTGAGGACCGGTTGGCCGCCCAGGTCGGCGCAGTCCAGCCCGCGCAGCGCGCGGGAACACGCCGCGAGCAGCACCCGACCGGCGCTGTCCGGCGCCACCATCCAGTCCGACCCGGAAAACCCGGATCCGGTCGCGGCGACCCAGTCCTGCATCTCCCGCACGGGTTCACCCCTCGTCGACGACACCCTCCCGGGCCGCGACTTCCCGTCCGGAACACGGCTAAACGAGCCGTCCCGCCCGGGTGACCGGGTCGTGGGTGGTCAGCTCAGGTCCTCACCGACCCGCTCCCGGAGCAGTTCGTCCCGCCACCTGCGGGACGCCTCGGCGCCGCTCTCCGTGCCACGGTCGGCCCGCTGGCCGCCGTCCGGCACGCCGGCCAGCACCCGGTGGTACCCGCCGAAAGGCAGCTCGGGCGGGTGCAACGCGACGGTCGGGTCGACCACCGCCTCCAGTACGGTCGGCCGGTCGGCCGCCAACGCCTCGTCCCAGGCGGCGCCCACCAGTTCCGGACGGTCGACCCGGACGCCGTGCAGCCCCAGCAGCCGGGCCCAGCCCGCGTACGGGACATCCGGCAACGAGGGGGCGGACCAGTCCCCGACGCTCGGGCCGCCCGACCGACCCGCCCGGTCCCGGTTGTTCAACACCAGCACGACGAGACGGGGATCGGCCCAGCCACGCCACCGGTCCGCGATCGTGATGAGTTCCGCCAGCCCGTCCATCTGCATGGCGCCGTCCCCGGTCAGCGCGACCACCGGCCGGTCCGGCGCGGCGAGTTTCGCGGCCACCGCGTACGGCAGGGCGCAGCCCATCGCGGCGAACGTGCCACTGATCTGGGCCCGCGCCCCGGGCGGCAGCTGGAGGTGCCGGGCGTACCAGTAGGTCACCGACCCGACATCCACGGTGACAGAGGCGTCCCGGGGCAGCCGGGCGGACAGGTCGTGCAACACCCGCTGCGGGTTCAGCGGCTCGGCCGGTTCGTCGGTCCGGCCCAGCATCTCCTCGCGCCAGCGGTCCACCGACGCCTCCACCAGGTCCCGCCAGTCGCGGTTCCGCCGGTGCGGCACCAGCGGCAGCAGTGCCCGCAGGGTCTCGGCCGCGTCACCCACCAGCGGCACCGACACCGGGTACCGGGTGGCCAGCTTGCGGCCGTCGATGTCGATCTGCACCGCGTTGGCCTGATCCGGGAGGGGATAGAAGTCCGTCCACGGATCGTTGGTGCCGATCAGCACCAGCGTGTCGCAGCCGGACATCAGCTGGGCGCTGGCCGTTCCCCCCACGTGGCCCATCACGCCGGTGTGGAACGGCAGGCGTTCGTCCAGCACCGGCTTGCCGAGCAGCGAGGCCGCCACCCCGGCGTCGACCCGGTCGGCGAGCGCCAGGATCTCCGCCCCGGCGCCGCTCGCGCCCTGCCCGACCAGGATCGCCACCCGTTGACCGGCGGCGATCACGTGGGCCGCCGCGTTGAGGTCGGTGTCGTGCGGCACCACCCGGGCGGGCGGCAGACCGGGCACCATCGCCGCCGAGCCGCCGTCCCGGGGAAACGGGTCCACCACGGCGGCACCCTGCAGGGTGTCCGGGATGACCACGCAGGTCGGGCTGCGGGTGGCGACCGCCACCCGGAACGCGCGGTCGACCAGGATCGGCACCTCGGCGGCCGTACGGGCCACCCGGAAGAACTGGGAGCAGGCGTCGGCGAACAGCCGGGCCGGCTCGATGCCCTGCTGGTACGCGCTGCCCAGCGGGGCCGTCGTCGGGTCCCCCACGATCGCCACCACGGCCTGGCCGTCGAGCTTGGCGTCGTACAGCCCGGGTAGCAGCCGGACGGCGCCCGGCCCGTGGCTGGCCAGGCACACCCCCACGCCGCCGGTGAACTTCGCGTGCCCGCTGGCCATGAACCCGGCGGTCTCCTCGTGCCGGACCCGGACGAACCCCGGGTCACCGCCGGCGCGACCCACCGCCGCCACGATCGGGGCGACGGCGTCCCCCGGATAGCCGAACAGGTGTGGCACCCGCCAGGCGCGCAACCGGTCGACGACGAGGTCGGCGACCACCCGCCCCGGCTCAGCCATCGCCGCGGCCCGGGGTACTCGCGTCGACGTACCGCAGCACGGCGCCGACCCCGTCGGTCAGCTCCGGCGCCTCGGCCGGGTCCAGGACCGCGACCGCCGCGTCGGTGCCGACCAGGGCCCGGATCAGGGCGGCGTCGGCACGGACCCGGACCGGTTCGCCGGCCGGCAGGTCACCCGGCTGGGTGGCCAGATCGGTGGGTTGCGGTCCGATCCACAACCGGTCGGTGGACGACGGATCGTCCACGATCAGCATGGTGTCCACCTGGCTGCGGCGCAGCGCCGAGACCACGGCGTCCAGCCCGGCGCCGACGTTCTCCTGCTGGCCGAACCGGTCCTTCGCCGAGTCCGCGTGCCCGGTGGCCACCTCGGCGATGACCTGCACCGTGAGGTCCTCGAGCTTCTCGGTCCTGCCGCCGGGCGCCCCGGCCGGGGCGTCGAGCTGCACCACCCGGTCCTGCCACTTCGCCGGCAGCTGGGCGGCAAGCATCGTCCGGGCCTGCGGGTCACCCGCGACCACCACCACCTCGGCGCCGAGCCGTTCGGCCAGGTCGGCGGTTGCCGCCGCGCTGTCGCCGGCGTTGCGCTTCCACGAGGTCATCGCCTCGCGCTGGTACCGGGACTGGGACCATCCGCCCGGCTGCACCCGCCGGATCGGTTCCCGGTTGCCCCCGCTGACGTGCGCCCGCCGGGGTACGTCGCCGGCGCTGAGCCCGTCGACGTCCGCGCCGGTCCGGCTGGCCACCACCCGGACCCAGGGCACCCGCTCGCCCCGCTGGGCGACCAGCGGCATGGTGTGCGGCAACGCGCCGTGCGCGGCCAGGTCCCGCCGCGGCGGCGCGGGAAGGTATTCGCTCAACACCACCTGACCGTCGGTCGCGAAGGCGGCGAGACCGTAGTCGCCGGGCCGCGGATCATGACCGCGGACCACCGCGTCCAGAGCGGCGAGGGTACGCGGCTCCGCACGCTGATGCTCAAGTTCCTCCCGCAACCCACGCCACCGGAGGTCGAGAGCCGCGGCGGCGTCCTCGGTGTCCCGGGAGGCGTCCAGGTAGATCGAGGCCCACGGCCCGGGGCGGGCGTAGAGCGGACGCAGATAGGACAGCTCCATTTTTCGACCCCTTCCCACTCGGTCGCCGCATACCCGTCCCGGCCGGCAAGTCACCTGGCCGCCGTCGGGATGACACCGCTCATTCACGCCGTTCACCCCGATCCGTCGATACAATCCGTAAACCAGTCAGGACGCTCGGTGGTGAACATGACCAGGACGGACCATCCCCAGCCGGCCGCCACGGCACGCGCCCTACCACCCGTCACGGGACACGTCGTGCGGCTGACGGAGGGCTATCCACGGGAGATCCGGGTACATCAGCCGTTGCTGGTCGCCGTGCTGGTCACCGCGGGCGTCGCCCGGCTGATCGGGCGACTGGTGGCCACGCTGCTGCGCGCCGGCACCGGCGCGGGCGGCGGTCAGCGTCGGTTCCGGGACCTGCGCAAGGGGCCGGAGTTCCTGGTCACCCCGCTGCGGGTGCGCACCGGTGACGGCCGGGTGCGGGAGCTGGAGATTCACGGCCACCTGCCGCAGAGCGCGCTGGAACCGGCCGACCACATCCAGGTGACCGTCCGGCGGCAACGCGACCCGGAACTGCCGCCCCGGGTCGAACGGATCGTCAACCTCACCACCGGTCAACTGCTGACCCCACGGACCCCCACCCTGTGGTCGCACCTCGGTCCCGCCCTGGTGTTGCAGGCCGGGCTCGGCACCGCGCTGGTCGCCGTGATCGCCGCCTGCACCGTCGTACGCTGACCGGCGTCGTACGCTGACGGACGTCGTACGCTGACCGGCGGGAAAGCCCGTCGGCGGGGTATTCAGCCGCCCGGGCGCGGGGTATTCAACCTCCCGAGCATCGAACATCGGCCATGCTCCGGTCGTCCCCTTCCCATCGGTGGCCCGGCCGTGCGAGGTTGAGATACCGACTGTGGCAGGACGGTGACCCACATGGGCGAGGAGATCGGGGCACACACCTTCAGCCGCGCGGACCGGGCGCGGTACCGGCAGAAGGTCCGCCGCTGTCTCGACGTGTTCGCGGAGATGTTGCGGGAGTCCCGGTTCGACACGGACCGGCCGATGACCGGGCTGGAGATCGAACTCAACCTGGTCGGCGGGGACGCCATGCCGTCGATGCGCAACGCCGAGGTCCTCGCGGCGATCGCCGACCCGAGTTTCCAGACGGAGCTGGGTCAGTTCAATGTGGAGATCAACGTGCCGCCGCGCCGACTGGCCGGCACCGGCACCGCCGACTTCGAGGCACACGTACGGGCCAGCCTGAACGCCGCCGAGGAGAAGGCCCGGCGGATCGGCGCGCACATGGTGATGGTGGGCATCCTGCCGACGCTGCGACCCGAGCACCTCACCTCGGAGACGCTCTCGGCCAACCCCCGGTACGCGTTGCTGAACGAGCAGATCTTCGCGGCCCGTGGCGAGGACCTGGCGATCCGGATCAGCGGCATCGAGCGGCTGGCGACCACGGCCGACACCATCACCCCGGAGGCGGCCTGCACCAGCACCCAGTTCCACCTCCAGGTCGGGCCGCCGCAGTTCGCCGCGTACTGGAACGCCGCCCAGTGCCTCGCCGGGGCCCAGGTGGCACTGGGCGCCAACGCGCCGTTCCTGTTCGGCCGGGAGCTGTGGCGGGAGACCCGGATCCCGCTGTTCGAGCAGGCCACCGACACCCGGCCGGAGGAGATCAAGGCCCAGGGGGTACGCCCGCGGGTCTGGTTCGGCGAACGCTGGATCACCTCGGTGTTCGACCTGTTCGAGGAGAACGTCCGGTACTTTCCCGCGCTGCTGCCGGTGTGCGACCCGGAGGATCCGGCGGAGGTCCTGGCCCGGGGCGACACCCCGACGCTGGCCGAGTTGCGGCTGCACAACGGCACGGTCTACCGCTGGAACCGACCGGTGTACGACGTGGTCCACGGCCGGCCGCACCTGCGGGTGGAGAACCGGGTCCTGCCGGCCGGGCCGACCGTGCTGGACACGGTGGCGAACGGCGCCTTCTACTTCGGCGCGGTGCGGATGCTCGCCGAGGCCGACCGCCCGCTGTGGTCGCAGATGTCGTTCAGCGCCGCCGAGGAGAACTTCCACGCCTGCGCCCAGCACGGCATCGCCGCCCAGGTCTACTGGCCGGGATTGGGCTACCTGCCGGTCACCGAACTGGTGCTGCGCCGCCTGCTGCCGCTGGCGTACGAGGGGCTGGACCGCTGGGGTGTCGACCCGGCCGAGCGGGACCGGCTGCTGGGCGTGATCGAGCAGCGCTGCCTCACGGGTCGTAACGGGGCCACCTGGCAGGTGGAGACGCTGCACGAGTTGGAGCAGCACGACCACCTGGACCGCCCCGCAGCCCTGGCCGAGGTGCTACACCGCTACATCCCCCTGATGCACAGCAACCAACCAGCCCACACCTGGCCCCTCCCCTAACCTCAATGCCGCTCCCCTCCCCTCCCCCTCACCCCCCCATCCCCCGGTTGATCATGAAGTTAACGGACGGTTTGGAGATCAAACCCGCAGTTAACTTCATGATCAACGCGAAACGGGGGTGGGGGGGACCGGGGGGACCGGGGGGACCGGTGGGGGTGGGTCAGGTGGGGGAGAGGACTACTTTTTCGCAGTTGTCGGTTTTGTTTTTGAACATCTCGTAGCCGGCGGGGGCGTCGGCCAGGCGCATCCGGTGGCTGATCACCACGCTGGGGTCGAGTTCGCCGACCCGGATCCGCTCCAGCAGCGGACGCAGGTAGCGCTGCACGTGGCACTGCCCGCCACGCATCGTCAGCGACCGGTTCATGAACGACCCGATCGGGAACTTGTCGACGAACCCGGTGTACGCCCCGATCACCGCGACGGTGCCGCCGTTGCGGCAGGTCAGCACGGCCTCCCGCAGCGCGCTGGGCCGGTCGGTCTGCATCCTGGCACCCTGCTTGACCCGGTCGTAGGCGTGGATCGCGGCGTTGCCGTGGTGCGCCTCGGCGCCCACCGCGTCGACACAGCCGTCCGGTCCCCGCCCGGCCGTCAGCTCCTTGAGCGCCACCGGGACCTCGACCTCGGCGAAGTTGACCGGGGTGGCGTCGGCGTAGCGCTGCGCGCGGGCCAGCCGGTCCGGATAACGGTCGATCGCGATGACCCGCTCGGCGCCCATCAGCCGGGCCGCCATCATGGCGAACAGCCCGACCGGCCCGGCGCCCCAGACCGCGACGGTGTCACCGGGCTGGATGTCGCACATCTCGGCGCCCATCCAGCCGGTCGGCAGGATGTCGGAGAGGAACAGCACCTTGTCGTCGGGCAGGCCGTCCTCGATCTTGATGGGACCGATGTCCGCGTACGGCACCCGGGCGTACTCGGCCTGGCCGCCGGCGTAGCCGCCCAGCAGGTGCGAGTAGCCGAAGATCCCCGCCGGAGAGTGCCCGAGCAGCTTCTCGGCCAGGGCCGCGTTCGGGTTGCTGTTCTCGCAGACCGAGAAGAGTCCGGCGGCGCAGCTCGCACACCGGCCGCAGGAGATCGGGAACGGCACCACCACCCGGTCGCCCACGGTCAGCTTCCGCACCCCGGCGCCGACCTCGACGACCTCGCCCATGAACTCGTGCCCCAGGATGTCGCCCGAGCGCATCGCCGGCAGCAGTCCGTCGTAGAGGTGCAGGTCCGATCCGCAGATGGCGGTGGAGGTGACCCGGACGATCACGTCACCGTCGTTCAGGATCTGCGGGTCGGGCACCTCGCGCACCTCGACCCGGTTGGGCCGGACCCAGACGTTGGCCTTCACCGTGCCCTCCCCGCCACCGGCACGCCGGGCCGCTGCCGACGTTGCTGGTGGGTGCTCAGCCCGCTGAGGCTGGCCTCCGACCGGGTGATCTCACCGGTCTCCAACACCTGCTTGAACCGCCGCAGATCGTCGTTGACCTGCTGGGCCGGCTCCTCGCCGAGGACCCGGGCGACGGCCCGACCGACCCGCCCGGCCGGCGGCCGGTAGGACAGCTCCACCCGGACCTCGGTGCCCCGGCCGCCGGGTGCCGGCTCGAACCGCACCCGGCCGGAGTTCGGTACCCGGGACCCGTCGACCGTCCGCCAACCGATCGCCCGGTCCGGGACGTCCTCGGTGATCTCGGCCTGCCAGGTCACCCGCCGGCCGCCCGGGGCGTGCGCGGTCCAGGTGGACCGGCCGTCGCCGTCGGTGCTGACCTGTTCGAGGTGCGCCATGAACCGGGGCAGGTTCTCCAGTTCCCGCCAGAACCGGTACGCCTCGGCCGGCGAGCTGTTCACCGTGGTGGACGCCCGGACGTCCACGGTCCGGGAGCCCGCGGCCGTACGCCGGGACTGCTGGACGGCCGCGAACAGGTCGACCAGCGCGATCCCACCGACCAGCGCGGTGGCCCGGGCGGCGCGGTGGCGGCGGTCCCCCCGGCGGGCCCCGGTCGCGGCGGCCAGCAGGGCGAGGTCCATGACGTCGCCCCCGACCCGGGTCCAGGTCCAGGCGGCGGTACGGGAGGAGCGCAGCAGGCCCGCGGCGTGGAACAGCTCCCGGGCCCCGGCTGCCGCCAGGATCTCCCGCGCCCGGGGTGAGTCGTCGATGCCCACCCAGCGGGCGACCGGGCGCGGCGCGGCGAACGCCGTCGTGCCGAGGGCGAGGCTGACCACCCCCAGCAGTCGGGGCAACGCCCCCTCGGGTGGCTCCACGTTACTTCGACCCATCTCCGACACCCTCCTCCGGCCGACCTGTGGGCTGCGTCCGACGCTAGCCCGGTACCCCGGCCTTCCATGCCGAAACGGGACAGCCGGTCCGGGCGCGACGCGGATCGGTCAGATGGCGACGACGACGGCGGATTCGGCCGGCAGCTGGACCCCGCCGCGCATCACCGTGACCCCCTCCCCGGTGGCCAGCAGCACGACGTCGACCTCCTCGGGCAGGGTGATGCGTTGCGGTCGGGGAGCCAGGTTCGCCGCCACCAGGCAGCCGCCCCGGCGGATCACCAGGAACTGGTCGCCGTGCCGCACCTCGACCCGGTCCAGCCGGGGATCCGACAGGTCGGCCCGGCTCTTGCGCAGCGCGATGAGCCGACGGTGGAAGTCGTACATCTCGCGGTGGCCGGGCTGGTCCAACTCGTTCCAGTCGAGTCGGGACCGGGCGAAGGTCGCCGGGTCCTGCGGGTCCGGCACGTCCCCGGGCGGCCAGCCGTGCGCCGCGAACTCCCGCCGGCGACCGGTCGCCACCGCCGCCGCCAGCTCCGGCTCGGGATGGCTGGTGAAGAACTGCCAGGGCGTGCCGGCGGCCCACTCCTCGCCCATGAACAGCATCGGGGTGAACGGCGCGGTCAGCAGCAGGGTGGCGCCGACCCGCAGCAGCGCCGGTGACAGGGTCGCGGAGATCCGGTCGCCCAGCGCGCGGTTGCCGACCTGGTCATGGTTCTGCAGGAACGCCACGAACCGGTGCCCCGGGACGCGCTCCCGGTCCACCGGCCGGCCGTGGTGCCGGCCGCGGAAGCTGGACCACGTCCCGGCGTGGAAGTACGCGCCGGTCAGCACGTCGGACAGGCACTGCAACGAGCCGAAGTCCGCGTAGTATCCCTGCCGCTCGCCGGTCAGCAACGTGTGCAGCGCGTGGTGGGCGTCGTCGTTCCACTGGGCGTGCAGCCCGAACCCGCCGGCCTCCCGCGAGGTCACCAGCCGAGGATCGTTCAGGTCGGATTCGGCGATCAGCGACAGCGGTCGGCCCAGGTGGGTGGCGAGCGCCTCCACCTCGGTGGCCAGTTCCTCCAGGATCGGCACGGCCCGGTGGTCGCTGAACGCGTGTACGGCGTCCAGCCGCAGGCCGTCCACGTGGTAGTCGCGCAGCCACATCAGCACGCTGTCCACGATGTACCGGCGGACCTCGTCGGAGCGCGGCCCGTCGAGGTTGACCGACCGGCCCCAGGTGTTGTTCGTGGCGGACAGATACGGGCCGAACATCGGCGCGTAGGCCCCCGAGGGGCCGAAATGGTTGTAGACGACGTCGAGGACCACCCCCAGCCCACGCCGGTGGGCCGCGGCCACGAACCGCTTGAGCCCGTCCGGGCCGCCGTACGCCTCGTGCGGCGCGAACCAGCAGACCCCGTCGTACCCCCAGTTGTACTCGCCGTTGAAGGCGTTGACCGGCAGCAGCTCGACCAGGTCCACGCCCAGCTCGACCAGGTGGTCCAGCCGCTCGATCGCGCCGTCGAAGGTGCCCGCCGGGGTGAACGTGCCGACGTGCAGCTCGTACAGGACGCTGCCGGGCAGTTGCCGGCCGGTCCAGTCGCCGTCGTCCCAGCGGTACGCGGCGTGGTCGTAGACCCGGCTCATCCCGTGTACGCCGTTCGGCTGCCAGGCCGACCTCGGGTCCGGCAGCGGCTGGTCGCCGTCGTCGAGCAGGAAGGCGTAGTCGGTGCCGGGACCTGCGCCGGGCACCTCCACCCGCCACCACCCGTCGGCGTCGCGCCGCATCGGCAGGTCGGCGGACCCGACCGGGCCGGACGGGTCGGCGGACCCGACCGGGCCGGACGGGTCGGCGGACCCGACCGGGCCGGACGGGTCGGCGGACCCGACCGGGCCGGACGGGTCGGTGGTGCCGGGCCGGTGGCCGCCGGTCGCCGGGGTGCGCAACCGGACCCGCTCGGCGTCGGGAGCCCACACTCGGAACTCGGTCATGACCTTCCCCGGGGGTCGGCGGGCGTCAGCAACGCGACGGGATAGTGGTCGAGCAGGTCGGCCACCGCGATCCGGGAGTCACTGTAGACCCGACCCGTGAACGACTCTGTCGTGTTGTCAACGTTCAGCGATATGGCGGTGTCGCCCCACCCGCCCCGGCGGGCCAGCCCGACCGGTAGCCGGGTGGCGACCGTGACCGCGCCGCCGCGGTCGAAGGCGATCACGTGTTCGGCGGCCGGCCCGGTCACCGGCACCTCCCGGTAACCGGTGAACAGTTGCGGAGCGTCCCGGCGCAGCCGCAGCGCCCGGGAGGTGACCAGCAGCTTCGCCGCCCCGCCGGCGTCCACCGGTGGTCGCCAGCCGCCGTCCAACCGGTCCAGCAGCTCGGCTCGGGCGGCGAAGTCGACCTCCCGCCGGTTGTCCGGGTCGACCAGCGAGTTCTCCCACAGCTCGGTGCCCTGGTAGACGTCCGGGACCCCGGGCATGGTGAGCTGGACCAGCTTCTGGCCGAGCGAGTTGGACCAGCCGTACGGGGTGATCCGGTCGGCGAACGCGGTCACCTCGGCCCGCAGCCCGGCGTCGTCGTAGATCCGGTCCACCACCGCGTGCAGGGTCGCCTCGAAGTCGGCGTCCGGGTCGGACCAACTGGTCGACGTGGCCGCCTCCCGGGCGGCCTTCTCGACGTACCCGTGCAGCCGCTCGCGCTCGATGGGCCAGGCGCCGACGACCGTCTGCCAGAGCAGGTGCGCGAAGGCCGGATCGGGCAGCGGCGCGGTGGCCTGCCAGCGGGTGACCGTCTCGGCCCACTCCCCCGGCAGCTCCGACAGCACCGCCAACCGGGCCCGGACGTCCTCCCCGCGCTTCGTGTCATGGGTCGACAGCGCGGTCATCCCCGCCGGCCAGCGGTAGTGCCGGGCACCGGCCGCCCGGTGGAAGGCCGGGACCGACATGCCGAACCGGGCCGGGCTGCCGCCGACCTCGTTGAGCGCGACGAACCGGGTCCACCGGTAGAAGGCGGTGTCCTCGACGCCCTTGGCCATCACCGCGCCGGACAGTTGCGGGAACCGCGCGGCCAGCTCGTCGTCCGGGGTGCGCAGCCGGCGGGTGAGCAGGTCCAGCGCCGGCACCAGCTCGGGTCGGCGCCGCCCGGCCTCGGCGCGGGCCTGCGCGAGGCGCCGGCCGCCCTCCGGCGGGTAGCCCCGGTAGACGGGGAAGTTCGCGGCCAGCTCGGCGAGCGCGTCCCGGGCGACGTCGGTGGACAGGTCCGGGACGAGTCGGGCCAGCCGGCCGAGTTCGGCGCCGAGCAGCCGGGTGGCCGCCGCCCGCTTGCTGCGGTGGGTCAACTCCGGCCAGGAGGTGGCACCGCCGCACAGCCGGGTGTCCAGCGCCGTGAACGCGCCCTCGGCCGCCGGGTCAACGAACAGCCCGCCCACCTCGGTCAGCGCGTCGTACCCGGTGGTGCCGGCCACCGGCCAGTCCGGCAGCTCCTCACCGGGTTCCAGGATCTTCTCGACCACCAGCCACTCGCCGGACGCGGACTCGCGCAGCCGCTCCAGGTATTCGGCCGGCTCGCGCAGGCCGTCCGGATGGTCCACCCGGATGCCGTCGACCAGTCCCTCGGCGACCCAGCGCAGGATCTCGACGTGGGTGGCCGCGAAGACCGCCGGGTCCTCCACCCGCACCCCGGCCAGGTCGGAGACGGCGAAGAAGCGCCGGTACGTGAGTTCCTGGTCGCCCCGGCGCCAGGAGATCAGCTCGTAGTGCTGCCGGTCGTGGACCTCCCGGGGGGTGCCCGACCCGGTGCCCTCGGCGATCGGGTAGCGGTGCTCGAAGTACCGCAGTTCGCCGTCGACCACCGCCAGGTCGTCCAGCGCGTCCGGGCTGTCGGCCAGCACCGGCAGCAGCAGCCGGCCCCGGGACCAGTCGATGTCGAACCAACCCGCGTACGCCGAGTCGGGGCCGGCGCGCAGCACGTCCCACCACGCCGGGTTGGCCTCGGGGACCGCCACCCCGAGATGGTTGGGGACGATGTCCACCACCAGGCCGAGCCCGGCGGCGCGGAGCGCGGTGACCAGCCGGTCGAGCGCCTCCGCCCCACCCAGCTCGGGGTTGACCCGGGTGGGGTCCACGACGTCGTAGCCGTGTTCGGAGCCGGGCGTGGCGGCCAGCAGTGGCGCGCTGTAGAGGTGGCTCACCCCCAGCCGGGCGAGGTAGCCGGTGAGCCCGGCGGTGGTGTCGAGGTCGAAGGCCGGCCGTACCTGCACCCGGTAGGTCGCGCGCACCACCACGTCAGATCGTCCTCTCCAGCACCACCAGTGAGCGGTCCGGGACCTGGAGGACATCCGCGGCCTCCAGGGTGGTCCGGTCCTCCGGACCGGGTTCGGCGGTGCTGATCACCCGGTGCCACTTCTGCCCGTAGTCCCCGCCGGGGACCACGAAGTCCAGCGGCGCGTCGTGGGCGTTGAAGCAGAGCAGGAAGGAGTCGTCGACGTGCCGCTGGCCCCGCTGGCCCCGCTCGTTGATGCCCTCGCCGTTGACGAACAGCATCACCGCCCGGCCGAAGTCGTTGCCCCAGTCCTCGGCGGTCATCTCCCGGCCGTCGGGGGTGAACCAGGCCAGGTCGGGCAGCGGGCCGCCGGCGGTCCGGGTGGTGACCTCCAGCCCGGTGAAGAACCGCCGCCGGCGGAAGACCTGGTGCCGGCTGCGGAACGCGGTGAGCGTCCGGACGAACTCCAGCAGGTGCTCGTCGGCACCCTCCCAGTCGATCCAGGACACCTCGCTGTCCTGGCAGTAGACGTTGTTGTTGCCATGCTGGGTGCGGCCCAGCTCGTCGCCGTGGGCGATCATCGGCACGCCCTGGGACAGCATCAGGGTGGCCAGGAAGTTGCGCCGCTGCCGGGCCCGCAGTTCCAGCACGCCCGGGTCGTCGGTGGCGCCCTCCACGCCGCAGTTCCAGGACCGGTTGTGGCTCTCGCCGTCCCGGTTCTCCTCGCCGTTGGCCTCGTTGTGCTTGTCGTTGTACGACACGAGGTCGGTCAGGGTGAACCCGTCGTGCGCGGTGACGAAGTTGATGCTGTGGAACGGTCGCCGGCCGTCGTCCTGGTAGAGGTCGGCCGAGCCGGAGATCCGGGAGGCGAACTCGGCCAGGGTGTTCGGCTCGCCGCGCCAGAAGTCCCGGACGGTGTCCCGGTACTTGCCGTTCCACTCCGTCCACACCGGCGGAAAGTTGCCGACCTGGTAGCCACCGGGGCCGACGTCCCACGGCTCGGCGATCAGCTTCACCCGGCTGACCACCGGGTCCTGCTGGACCACCTCGAAGAACGTCGACAGCCGGTCCACCTCGTAGAACTCCCGGGCCAGGGTGGCCGCCAGATCAAACCGGAACCCGTCCACGTGCATCTCCTGCACCCAGTAGCGCAACGAGTCCATGATCAGCTGAAGCGAGTGCGGGCTGCGGACGTTCAGGCTGTTGCCCGTGCCCGTGTAGTCGACGTAGTACCGACGGTCCTCTTCGGCGAGCCGATAGTAGCTGGCGTTGTCGATCCCCCGGAAGCTGAGCGTCGGGCCGAGGTGGTTGCCCTCGGCGGTGTGGTTGTAGACCACGTCGAGGATCACCTCGATGCCCGCCGCGTGCAGCGCCTTGACCATGCCGCGGAACTCCTGCGCCTGCTGGCCGAGCCGGCCGGTCGAGCAGTAGCCGTGGTACGGGGCGAAGAAGCCGATCGTGTTGTAACCCCAGTAGTTGCGCAGCCGCAGGTCGACCAGCCGGTGGTCGTGGATGAACTGGTGTACCGGCATCAGCTCCAGCGCCGTGATCCCGAGCCGGGTCAGGTGCTCGATCATCACCGGGTGGGCGATGCCCGCGTACGTCCCGCGCAGCTCGTCGGGGATCCCGGGGTGCCGGCGGGTGAGCCCCTTGACGTGCCCCTCGTAGATCACCGAGTGGTGGTACGGGGTCCGGGGTGGCTTGTCGTTGCCCCAGTCGAAGTACGGGTTGACCACCACCGCCTTCGGCACGAACGGCGCCGAGTCGCTCTCCGACATCCGCTCCGGGTCGTCGAACTCGTACCCGTAGACCGCGGTGTCCCACTCGACGTCCCCGTCGATGGCCTTGGCGTACGGGTCGATCAGCAGCTTGTTGGGGTTGCACCGCAGGCCGTTGGCGGGATCGTACGGTCCGTGCACCCGGTAGCCGTACCGCTGGCCGGGTTCGACCCCCGGGATGTAGGCGTGCCAGACGTAGGCGTCGACCTCGTGCAACCGGACCCGCCGTTCGGTGCCGAGACCCCACTCGTCGAACAGGCACAGTTCAACCGATTCGGCCGCCTCCGAGTAGATCGCGAAGTTCGTTCCGGTGCCGTCGTAGGTGGAACCCAACGGATAGGGCTCACCCGGCCAGACCTGCATGTCGTCCCTCGTCTCCCCCACGCCGACGCCACCGTGCCGCACAGATCGCGCGGCTGCCGGCGTACGCCCGCTATTGCCCAGCGGGCCGGCTCGCCAACCATGCTCCCAGCCCGCCCACGACGACGAAGGGCACGTCGCGTGCGGCGACGTGCCCTTCGGGTGGTACGGGGTGCCGGCGGCCGGTCAGGGCGCACCGCCGGAAACCCGGCCGGCCGGGCGCCCGAGGCCGGCCGGCCCGGCAATCAGCGCTGGTCGGCCGGGACGTAGTCCCGGGCCTCGGGCCCGGTGTAGAGCTGCCGCGGCCGGCCGATCTTGGTCTCCGGGTCGTTGATCATCTCGCGCCACTGGGCGATCCAGCCCGGCAGCCGGCCGAGCGCGAACAGCACCGTGAACATCTTCGTCGGGAAACCCATGGCCTTGTAGATCAGACCGGTGTAGAAGTCCACGTTCGGGTAGAGCTTGCGGGACACGAAGAAGTCGTCGGCGAGCGCGATCTCCTCGAGCTGCATGGCGAGATCCAGCAGCGGGTCCGGCTTGGCCATCCGACCCAGGACGTCCTGGGCGGCCTTCTTGACGATGGCGGCCCGCGGGTCGTAGTTCTTGTAGACCCGGTGGCCGAAGCCCATCAGCTTGACGCCCTGCTCCTTGGCCTTGACCCGGCGGACGAACGCCTGGACGTCACCCCCCTCGGCGTGGATCCGCTCCAGCATCTCCAGCACGGCCTGGTTGGCGCCACCGTGCAGCGGGCCGAACAGCGCGTTCACACCCGCGGAGACCGAGGCGAACAGGTTCGCGTTGCTGGAGCCGACCAGCCGGACCGTCGAGGTGGAGCAGTTCTGCTCGTGATCGGCGTGCAGCACGAACAGCATGTCCAGCACCCGCGCCACCACGGGATCGACCTCGTACGGCTCGGCCGGGACGCCGAAGGTCATCCGGAGGAAGTTCTCGACGTAACCGAGCGAGTTGTCCGGATAGAGCATCGCCTGGCCGATGGCCTTCTTGTAGGCGTACGACGCGATGGTCGGCACCTTGGCCATCAGCCGGACCGTGGACATCTCCACGTGTTCCGGGTCGAACGGGTCCAGGCTGTCCTGGTAGAAGGTCGAGATGGCGCTGACCGCCGACGACAGCACCGCCATGGGGTGCGCGTCACGCGGGAAACCGTCGAAGAAGCGCCGCATCTCCTCGTGCAACAGAGAATGCCGGCGGATCCGCTCGCTGAACTCGGCCAGCTGGTCGGCGGTGGGCAGTTCACCGTAGAACAGCAGGTAGGAGACCTCCAGGAAGGAGGACTTCTCGGCCAGTTGTTCGATCGGGTAGCCGCGGTACCGCAGGATACCGGCGTCGCCGTCGATGTAGGTGATCGCCGACGAGCAGGCGGCGGTGTTGACGAAGCCCGGGTCGTAGGTGGTGTACCCGGTCTCCTTCAGCAGGCTGCCGACTCCGATGCCGGGCGGCCCGTCAACGGCCGCCTTGACCGGCATCGACAGCTGCCCACCTGGGTGGTCAAGCTTGACATCCGTCATGTGGTCCCTCGCTTGTGCCGGCATTCGTCATTGAATTTGCCTCAGGTTTTAACCGTAATGGGACCTACCACCTCGCCGCCCGCCGTGGTGGCGGGGTGAGGGATGCGTCACCTGGGATTCGGGTTGCCGGACGTCCTCGGGAGTTGCTAATGACCCCGGTGGGACGTCCGTTTTCTTCAAGACACGACGCCCACCTACGCCTACGGTCGGGCGCATGTCACCACGATTCGACCTGATCGGCATCGTCACCGCCGACCTCGCCCGTTCGCTCGCCTTCTACCGCCGGCTGGGACTGGCCATCCCGGCCGACTCCGACCCGGCACCGCACGTCGAGGTCACGCTGCCCGGCGGGCTGCGCCTGGCCTGGGATCCCGTCGAGACGATCCACTCGTTCAACCCGGGCTGGACCCCGCCGACCGGCGGCGCACGGATCAGCCTGGCCTTCGACTGCGGGACCCCGGCCCAGGTGGACGCCGAGTACGCGGAACTGGTCGGGGCGGGCGTCACCGGACACCTGGCCCCGTTCGACGCGCCCTGGGGTCAGCGGTACGCCACCGTACTCGACCCGGACGGCAACGCCATCGACCTCTTCGCCCCGCTCTGAGCGGTAAGGAAGGGCACCTTCCTATCGCTTTCGGTGGTAGCAGGGCCCCTTGTTAACGCCCGGCCGGTCCGGGGACCGAGGGATGCGATCCCGGGGAACGCTCCGCCGCCGGAGGGTGGTCGGCGAGGAGGGCCCCGAGTGGCACCCCGGCCAGCGTCCGTACCTCCCGGGACAGGTGCGGCTGGTCGGCGTACCCGCACCGGGCGGCGGCCTCGGCGGGCGGCACCCCGGCCCGGACCAGGTCCAGCACCCGACGCAGCCGCAGGATCCGGGCGAGGGTCTTCGGCCCGTACCCGAACAGGTGCCGGCTGCGCCGGTGCAGCTGGCGCTCCCCGATGCCCAGCTCGGCCGCGACGGTGGCCACCGGGCGGCCACCGGCCATCCGGCGGGCGACCAGGCCGGCCACCGGGTCCGGTCCGTCGCCGACCCGCAGCCGGCGGACGGCCACGGCCACCAGCAGCCCGCCCGGCGAGGTCGGACCCTCGCCGGCGGTCGAGCCCGACGGTCCGCCCGCAGGCGGAGCGGGCTGGCCGGCGGCGGCATCGACCCGGTGGGTCAGGTCCCGGACGGTGCGCTCGGGCCAGAGCGCGGCCAGCGGTACGCGTTGGTCGCGCAGTGCCCGCGCCGGTACGCCGAACACCGCCGGACCCGTGCCGGGAGGCAGCCGCAGCCCGACGTACCGCTCCCCGGCGGGCCCGCCAGCCAGCTGAGCGGTGGTGTCGGGGCCGGCCACCAGCAGCCCGGTGACCGAGGACCAGATCAGGTCCATGCAGCCGTCCGGCAGTACCCGTGCCTCGGGCGCGTCCGGACCGCGGACGCTGGTCCAGAGGATCGCGCCCGGCAGGTCGGCTCCGACGGCTCGTTCCCGGTACACCGCCCCCATTGTGGCCCGGTCGGGCCGGACCCGCCGGCCCGAGCCACGGTCAGGTCTGGTCAACCGGTTTGACCGGCGGTCAGGTCGTAGACGGTCTCCCCGCCCACCGTGGTGGCGGTGAAGGTCCGCTCGACCCATGCGGAGATCTCCGCGGACGCCTGGCTGCCACCGTTGGCCCGGAAACCACCGCCGCCGAGGAAATAGTGGATCTTCCCTGCCCGGACGTACCCCTGGAACCGGGCCAGGGTGGGGGCCGGGTCGCTGCCGTTGAAACCCCCCACCGGCATCACCGGCAGCCCGGTGGCCAGCTGGTATCCGGAGGCGTTGTTCGAGCCGACCGTGGCGGCCACCCAGGTGTACCGACCGGCGTCCGTGGTCAGCAGGGTCCGCAGTTCGGCGCTGGGTTCGCGGGAGTCGAGCAGCCCGCCCATCCCCCCGCCCCGGCTGCCCGGCGCCCCGGCCGGAACGCCGGGCGACCGACCGCCACCGGGCAACCGTCCACCCGGGACGCGCCCAGCACCGGGAAGCTGACCACCCGGGACCTGCCCGCCACCGGGAAGCTGAGCATCGGGGAAGGGACCGCCGCCCGGGAACCGGCCGCCGCGGAACTCGGCACCGCCCGGGAACCGGCCCGCTCCCCGGAACCCACCCGGGCCGAAGCCCTGCCCCGGCGGACCGGCCGCCGGGATGGCGCCGGTGTGCGCGACGGCCGTGGTTTCCAGCGCGTACCCGACCGGCCCCGCGAACGCGGCGGCGGCGCCCACCGCCAGCACCGTGACGGAGGCCCACCGGGGTAGCCGGGTCACCACCACCAGCAGGGCCGCCGCGACCAGGCCGGCGACCAGCACCGCCGGGCGCAGCCACGGCTGCCAGTCGGCGCTGCGCAGCAGCAGGACGAACGACCATCCGGCCGTACCGGCCAGCACCACCGCCAGGGTGGCCGTGGCCGCGAGATGCCGGCGGCGGCGCCACAGCAGGGTCACGCCGATCCCGACCAGCGCGCCGACCGCCGGCGCGAGCGCCACGGTGTAGTAGGCGTGGAAGATGCCGCGCATGAAGCTGAAGGTGATCCCGGTGACCAGCAGCCAGCCGCCCCACAGCACCAGCCCGGCGCGGGTGCGGTCGGTCCGCCCGGCCCGGCCCGCGAGCGCGAGACCGACCACCAGCAGCACCAGCGCGGCGGGCAGCAGCCAGCTCACCTGGCCGCCCAGCTCGGCGTCGAACAGTCGTAGCCAGCCGGTCTGTCCGGAGGCCGGCCCGAACCGCCCGCCGTTCGCACCGAACGGCCCGGCCTCGCCGAACGGGCCGCTCCCACCGAACGGCCCGGCCCCGGCGAACGGCCCACCGCCGCCGACGCTGCCCTCCTCGGCGCCGGTGAGCCGGCCCAGGCCGTTGTACCCGAAGGTCAACTCCAGGATGCTGTTGTGCTGCGAACCGCCGATGTACGGCCGGGCCCCGGACGGCATCAACTCGACGATCGCCACCCACCAGCCACCGGCCACCACGAGGGCCAGCCCGGCCAGCAGCAGGTGCCGGATCCGGCGCGGCAACCCGGTGGGGGCGGCCAGCAGGTACGTCGCGGCGAACACCGGCACCACCAGGAACGCCTGCAACATCTTGGTCAGGTAGCCCAGCCCGACCAGCGCACCGGCCAGCGCCAGCCAGCGGGCGCTGGCGGTCTGCACCGCGCGGACCGTCGCGTACGCCCCGGCCACCAGGAGCAGCACGAGCAGGGCGTCGGGGTTGTTGAACCGGAACATCAACGTGGCGACCGGGGTGAACGCCAGCACCGTTCCAGCCAGCAGGCCCGCGGCCGGGCCGTACCAGCGGCGCACGGTGGCGAACAGCAGGCCCACCGAGGCCACGCCCGCGAGGGCCTGCGGGACGAGGATCGCCCAGGCGTTGAGCCCGAAGACCCGTACGGACAGCGCCATCACCCACAGCGCGGCCGGGGTCTTGTCGACGGTGATCGAGTTCCCGGCGTCGGACGAGCCGAAGAACATCGCCTTCCAACTCACCGAGCCGGCCTGCACGGCCGCCGAGTAGAAGGAGTTGGCCCAGCCCGAGGCGCCGAGTCCCCACAGGTACAGCAGCGCGGTGCCCAGCAGCAGGGCGGCGAGCGCCGGACGTACCCAGCGCGGCGCCGCGGCGGGCGACCCGGCCGGGCCCACCGCCAGCGGGTCCGTGCCGGCCGGGCCCACGTCCGCCGAGCCCACATCCGCCGAGCCCACCTCCGGGTCCGCGCCGGCCGGGTCCGCCGGGACGCCGCCGGTCGGGGTCCGGTCCGGGTCTTCCGCCGGTACGCGTGGATCCGCCGAATCGTGGGCGGCTGAGCCGGGTGCCGGCACGGGTCCGGCCGGCAGCCCGATCACGGGGGTGAAGGCGCTCCCACCGCCGGCCGACCGGCCACCGTGACCCGGATCCGATCGATCCGTGGCACTGTCCGAGGTGCTGTGCTGATCCATGCCCGCCAGCCTGCGGACCGCGACTGGCCTGACACCGTGGACCGGCTATGTGTCCGCTGTGAAGCGCACCGGAGGTTCCGGATCGGCGGCCAGCAGCGGGAGCCGGACCGTGAACGCGGTGCCCTCCGGTCCACTGTCGACGGCCACCACCCCACCGTGCGTCTCGACCACCGCCGCCACGATGGCGAGCCCCAGCCCCGTGCTACCGGCGGCCCGGGACCGCGAACTGTCGCCCCGGGCGAACCGCTCGAAGATCGCCGGCAGCAGTTCGGCCGGCACCCCCGGTCCGTCGTCCGCCACCGTCAACTCGGCCCGGTCGCTGACGGTGGCCAGGGAGGTCGTCACGGTGGTGCCCGGCGGGGTGTGGGTACGGGCGTTCGCCAGCAGGTTCGCCACCACCTGGTGCAGCCGCTCGTCGTCGCCACGCACCCGTACCCCGTCCGGCGGCAGGTCGAGTCGCCACTTGTGGTCGGGCCCGGCGACGTGCGCGTCGCCGACGACGTCGACCACCAGCGCCGACAGGTCGACCGGGTCGGCGGCCAGTGGCCGGCCCGAGTCGAGCCGGGCCAGCAGCAGCAGGTCGTCGACCAACCGGGTCATCCGGGTGGACTCCGACTCGACCCGTCGCAGCGCGTGCGCCACGTCCGGCGGCACCTCGTCGCGGGACCGCCGGGTCAGCTCGCTGTAACCACGGATGGCGGCCAGCGGGGTGCGCAGTTCGTGGCTCGCGTCAGCCACGAACTGACGTACCCGCGTCTCGCTGGCCTGCCGCGCGGCCAGCGCGGCGTCGACGTGGCCGAGCATCCGGTTCAGCGCGGCGCCGACCTGGCCCACCTCGGTCCGAGGGTCGGTGTCGGCGGTCGGTACCCGCTCGGAGAGGTCCACCTCACCCTGGTGCAGCGGCAGCTCGGCCACCCGGCCGGCGGTGGCGGCGACCCGGCGCAGCGGTCGCAGCGACCGGCGGACGATCACCGTGCCGACCGTCCCGGCCACGATCAGCCCGGCACCGGCGACCCCGGCTTCGGCCGCCACCATGTACCAGACGGTCTGCTCGACGTCGGCCAACGGGAAGCCGGTGACCATGACGGCTCCGTCCGGCATCGTCGTGGCCACCAGGCGGTAGTTGCCGAGGTCACCGAGGGTGCGGGTGCGCGGAAGACCGTCGGTGGGCAGGTCCGTCACCGCCGCCACCCGGCCGGTGGCCAGTTCCTCGTTGCGGTACGACGGGATGCCGACGGTCGTACGCGAGGCCAGCTCCGGATTGAGCCGGACGGCCTCCTGCACCTGTCCGTCCACGAGCTTGGCGGCGACCGCCCAGTTCGGCGCGCCCGGCGGCAGCCAGGGCCCGAGGTTGCGGGTCCGTTCCGGCCGCTCCCGCTCCGGCCCGTTTCCCGCTCGGATGACTCCGGCGGTCAGTTGCACGTCGAGCCGGTGTATCAGCACGTTGTGCAACACGATCGTGGTCACGGCCCCGATCGCCACGCAGACCACCGCGAGCAGGCTGAGCACGGCGATCAGCAACCGGGCGTTCAGGGTGCGGCCGGCCCACCAGCGCCGGCCGGCGGCCAGCCACCGGCCGGACCCGGCGGCGACGCGGGCCGGGACCCGCCAGCGACGCCCCGGCGGGTGAGCCGTCCGGGGATCTGTCGGCGCCCGCCCACCCGGGCGGTGATCAGCCGCCGGGCGATCACCCGGGCGGTCGTCAGTCGGCGGGCTTGAGGACATAGCCCGCCCCGCGCAGCGTGTGGATCATCGGGGCCCGAGCGGCGTCGATCTTCTTCCGCAGGTACGAGATGTAGAGCTCGACGACGTTCGCCTGGCCACCGAAGTCGTAGTTCCAGACCCGGTCGAGGATCTGCGCCTTGCTCAGCACCCGGCGCGGGTTGCGCATCAGGTAGCGCAACAGCTCGAACTCGGTGGCGGTCAGCGAGATCAGTTGTCCGCCCCGGCGTACCTCGTGGCTGTCCTCGTCCAGCGTCAGGTCGCCCACCGTGAGCACCGCCTCGTCCCGGGCGGCCACCGCGGACCCGGCCCGACGCATCAGCGCGCGCAGCCGGGCGATGACCTCCTCCAGGCTGAACGGCTTGGTGACGTAGTCGTCGCCGCCGGCGGTCAGCCCGGCGATCCGCTCCTCCACCGCGTCCCGCGCGGTCAGGAACAGCACCGGTACGCCCGGACTGTGCTCGCGCAGCCGCCGCAGCACCTCCAGTCCGTCGAAGTCGGGCAGCATCACGTCGAGCACCACGGCGTCGGGCTGGAACTGGCGGGCGGTGCGTACGGCGACCGTACCGGTGCCGGCGCTGCGGACGTCCCAACCCTCGTACCGCAGCGCCATCGAGAGCAGGTCGGTCAGCGTCGCCTCGTCGTCCACCACCAGCACCCGGACGGCCCCACCGTCCGGGCGGCGCAGTTCGAGGTGCCCGGTCGCGGTTCGCCCGTTCATGACCATGCCCTCCAGGATGCTGGGCCCGGCTGTGTGGCACCCCGCCCCAACCTGTGTATCAGCTGTGCACGCCCCCGATGAAAGGAAGGGCACCTTGTTATCGCTTTTTGTATAGAAGGGGCCCCTGCTTAACCCCCTTCCACCTCTGCCTACCCAGTGGTAACTTGCCGGTGTTCGGCGGTACCGCCGGTACCGCACCGCCGGCGTCGAGGAGTCGCCCGGATGGTTCACCCGCAGCGGCACAGCGTCCGGATCGCCGTGCTGGGCGCCGGCTTCGGCGGCCTCGGCACCGCCATCCGGTTACGCCAGCACGGGTACGACGACTTCGTCGTCTTCGACCGCGGGGCCGAGGTCGGCGGCACCTGGCGGGACAACAGCTATCCGGGCTGCGCCTGCGACGTTCCCTCGCAGTTGTACTCCCTGTCGTTCGCGCCGAACCCCGGCTGGACCCGCAGCTTCTCCAGCCAACCGGAGATCTGGGCGTACCTGCGCGACTGCGTGGACCGGTACGGTCTGCGGGCGCACCTGCGGCTGGGGCACGAGGTCACCGCCGCCACCTGGGACGCCGACGGCGGCCACTGGGTGATCGAGACCTCGGGCGGCACCTGGCTGGCGGAGGTCCTGGTGGCGGCCGGCGGTCCGCTGTCCGCCCCGGCGGTGCCCCGACTGCCCGGCCTGGACACCTTCGCCGGCGAGGTCTTCCACTCGGCCCGCTGGCGGCACGACCTCGACCTGACCGGGCGCCGGGTTGCGGTGGTCGGCACCGGCGCGTCGGCGGTCCAGTTCGTCCCCCGGATCGCCCCGGAGGTGGCCCGGCTGCACCTGTTCCAGCGCACCCCGCCGTGGGTGCTGCCGCGCGCCGACCGGGCGGTCCGGGACTGGGAGCGGTGGACGTTCCGGAACGTGCCCGGCGCCCGGCGGCTGGCCCGGGCCGGCGTCTACTGGGGGCGCGAACTGGGCGCCACGGCCTTCCTGCGACCCGCCCTGATGCGGGTCGCGCAGGCGGCGGCCCGCCGACACCTGCGGGCCGCCGTCGCGGATCCCGCGCTGCGCGCCCGGCTGACCCCCGGGTACACCATGGGGTGCAAGCGGGTGCTGCTGTCCAACGACTACTACCCGGCGCTGACCCGGGACAACGTCGAGCTGGTCACCGATCCGATCACCCGGATCGAACCGGCCGGGGTGGTCACCGGGGACGGCCGGCTGCGCCCGGTCGACACCCTGATCTTCGGTACCGGGTTCCGGGTCACCGACCCGCCGGTCGCGGACCTGATCCGGGGACGGGACGGACGGACCCTGCGGGAGTGCTGGGACGGCGGCATGCGGGCCTACCAGGGCAGCACGGTCAGCGGTTTCCCGAACCTGGTGCTGCTGCTCGGTCCGAACACCGGGCTCGGCCACAGCTCGGTGGTCTTCATGCTCGAATGCCAGCTCAACCACCTGCTCGGCCTGCTCCGCCTGCTCGACGACACCGGCACGCCGGTCGAGCCGACGCGGTCGGCCCAGGACGCCTTCGTGGCCGCCGTGGACCGGCGGATGAGCCGTACCGTCTGGACCCGTGGCGGCTGCCGCAGCTGGTACCTAGACGCGAACGGTCGCAACTCCACCCTGTGGCCCGGTTACACCTGGGACTACTGGCTGCGCACCCGGCGGCTCGACCGCCGCGCGTACCGCCCGGTGGGACCGGAGGCACCGACCGCCCGGAAGCCGGGGGTACCGGCCGGAGGCGAGTGCGCGGTACGGGCCGGAGCAGAGTCGGGGGTCCGGGCCGGAGCAGAGTCGGGGGTCCGGTCCGGAGGCGTCGACCCGACCCCGGCGGATCGGGGGAACCGGTGAGGTCCGTACTGCCCGGTCGGGTCGTCCTGATCACCGGGGCGGCCCGGGGTATCGGCGAGCACACCGCCCGACTCGCCGCCCGCCGGGGCGCCCGGCTGGCCCTGGTCGGCCTGGAGCCGCACCGCCTGGCCGGACTGGCCGCCGAGCTGGGGCCGGGACACGCCTGGTTCCCCGCCGACGTCACGGACCAGGACGCGCTGGCCACCGCCGTACGCGGCACCCTGGACCGGTTCGGCCGGATCGACGCGGTGGTGGCCAACGCGGGCGTGGCCAACCGGGGCACCGTGGCCACCAGTGACGTCGAGGCGCTGGTCCGCACCGTCGAGGTGAATCTGATCGGGGTGCTGCGTACCGCCAGCGCCACCGTGCCGCACCTGATCGCCAGCCGAGGCTATCTGCTGATCGTCTCCAGCGCCGCGGCGTTCGCCGCGCTGCCCGGGATGGCCGCCTACTGCGCGTCGAAGGCCGGCGTCGAGCACTTCGGCAACGCGTTGCGGCTGGAGGTCGCCCACCACGGCGTCTCGGTCGGCACCGCCCACATGTCCTGGGTGGACACCGATCTGGTCCGGGACGCCCGGGAGGACCTGCCGACGTTCCGCGCCACCCTGGACCGACTGCCCTGGCCGTTCGGCTCGACGGCCCCCGTCGGGGCGTGCGCCGCGGCGTTCGTCCGGGCCATCGAGCGCCGCCAGCGCCGGGTGTACGTACCGGCCGGTGTCGCCGTCGCCGGGGCGGCCCGGGCGCTGCTGGTCGGTCCGCTCAGCGACCGGATCATCGGCCGCTCGGCCCGGGTCGTCGTACCGGCGATGGAGGCCGAGGTACGGGCGCTGGGCCGGACCTTCGGCCGGCACACCGCGGGCGCGGAACCGGGCTCGGAGGCGGGCTGATGATGGCTTCCGACGTGGTCGTCGAGCGGCGGGGGGCCGGGGAGCCGCTGGTGCTGCTGCACGGCATCGGCCATCACTGGCGGGCCTGGCTGCCGGTGCTGGACCGGTTGGCGGAGACGCACGAGGTGATCGCGATCGACCTGCCCGGGTTCGGCGGGTCGCCGGTACCGGCCGGCGGACTGCCCCGGGACATGCCGGCCGTGGTCGCCGGGGTGGCCCGGCTCTGCGCCGACCTCGGCCTCGACCGTCCACATGTGGCCGGCAACAGCCTCGGCGGGGCGATCGCGCTGGAACTCGCCGCGGCCGGCCTCGCGGCCTCGGCGACCGCCCTCTCGCCGGCCGGCTTCTGCACACCCGCCGAGCTGCGCTGGGCGATCGGGGTGCTCGGCCTGCACCGGCTCGCCGCCCGGCTGCCCGAGCCGGTGCTGCGGCGGGTCCTCACCGCGAGCGCGCTGCGGGGCGCCTCGTTCGGGATGATCTTCGCCCGGCCGGACCTGGTGCCGGTGGAGGCGGCCCTCGCCGACGCCCTCGCGCTGCGCCGCGCTCGGGCGTTCCGGGCGGTGGCGCGGGCCGGCCGCGGCTACGCCTTCCGCGGCTCGCCGGGAGTACCCGTGACGGTTGCCTGGGGCACCCGGGACCGGATCCTGCCGTACCGCCAGGCGGCGCTGGCCCGGCACCGGTTGCCGGCGGCCCGGCACGTCGAGCTGACCGGTTGCGGGCACGTGCCGATGTACGACGACCCGGATCGGGTGGCGGAGGTCATCCTGGCCACCGCGGCGGCGGCCGGGTTTCGCGACCGGCCCGCCGGGTAGCCGCGACTGGGCGTTCGGCCCGGTCACCTGGGGGGTTCGGGGATGGCGGAGTCAGGTTCCTGGCTGCACGAGGCTGGCGCGACCGCCGAAGGCGGGCACGTCCGTACCGATGACGGCGAGCTGTGCTCGCCACTGGCCTCGCCGTTGGCGCCGCACTGTCACGGCCTCGCGCCGGAACAGCTGCTGGCCGCGGCGTTCGCGTCCTGTCTGCATCACGCCGCCGTGGAGGCGGCCTCGGACGTGACGGACGAGGCGCACACCGTGCAGGTACGGGCCGAGGCCCGGTTGGGCCGCGATCCCGACGGCCGGTACCGGGTCGACGTGCGGGCCAGCATCGGCTCGTCGGGGCT
Source organism: Plantactinospora sp. A48 (assembly GCF_055793945.1). NCBI lineage: Bacteria > Bacillati > Actinomycetota > Actinomycetes > Micromonosporales > Micromonosporaceae > Plantactinospora > Plantactinospora sp. A48. The sequence goes on from NZ_JBTIXF010000030.1 coordinate 61,582, forward strand.
GACCCGTGAGCAGCTCGCCGAGTTGGTGGTGTACGCCGACCGGTTGTGGCCGTTCACCAGCACCGACGGCAGCCGGCACTCGCTGACCGTCACCGCCGCCGAGCACCGCACCCGGCAACCCACCCGGTAACCGGCATCGAGGGGTCCCTGCCGGCGTCCGGCGGACGGTCCGATGCCGACCAGCGGGAAGGCAGGTACCGGTCCGCGGCCGAAGGTCACTGGCGGAAGCCGACGGAAGGGTCAGCTGCGGTGGCCCGGGGCCGAAGGTCAGTGGCGGAAGCCGGCGGTGACCGCGCGGTGGTCGCTGGCCGGTGTCCGCAGCACCCCGGCCGAGGCCGCTGTGAGGCCCCGGTAGAGCATCTGGTCGGGGCGGGTCAGCGGCAGCCGGGCCGGCCAGGTGAACCCCGGTCCGGCGCCGGCCTGGGCCTGGGCGTCGGAAAGCTGGCTGGTCAACGGGTCGATCATGCGGTCGGTGGTGGCGGTGTTGAAGTCGCCGAGCACGATCAGGCTCGGAGCGTGGTCCTGGCGTACCCGCTCGGCCAGCATCCGCACGCCGCGATCCCGTACGCCGGTGGCGCCGGCCCGGGCCGACCCGAGGTGTACGACATAGACCGCGACGTCCCCGCCGGGGGCGGCCACCACGGCGCGCAGCGCGCGGGTCCAGCCCAGCCCGGTGTCCACCCCGACGCTCTCGCGCACCGGATACCGGCTCCACAGGCCCACGGTGGAGACACTGGCCTGGTACGGATACCGCGACCGCAGGGTGTCCGCGACGGTCGTCCGGTGTTCGTCGTCGATCTCCTGGAGGGCCAGCAGATCCGGTTCGTCCGCCAGCAGCGCGTCCACGGTGACCGCCGGTTCGGGGTTGGCCGCCATCAGGTTCTGGGTGGTCACCCGGAACTGCACCGGGCCCCCGCCGGCGGCGGGCAGCCAGGGCAGCCCCACCAGCAGGGTCCAGGCCACCGCGGGAAACCCCGCCGCGGCCAGCGCCGTCCGGGACCGGCGGAACAGAGCGGCCAGGATGAGCGGTGGGACCGCGAGGACGGCGTACGGAATGGTGGTGTCGAGCAGGCTGCCGACGCCCCGGACGTTGGGGACCCAGCGGTGTCCGACGATCACGGCGGTGAGCAGCACTGCCGCCGTGGCCAGCGCGGTGCCGCGCCGTCGGCGGGGTTCGCGGGTCACCGCCGGCGGTCCGTCGGTCGCGTCAATCCGTGTGGTCACCGTCTGTGATCATATCGTTGATCATGCCGCCGGGACACGGGACCCCCACCATTGGAGCCACCCGGGGAAGCCGGAGCAACGGCGCCGATCGGTCCGGGTCGGCGCGGACCCACCGGGCCAGCCACCCCTCGGCCGTTCGGCGGATGCGGTACGACCGGTCCAGGCCGCCTGGCCGATCGGGCTCTTCACGTCCTTTGTTGCTTAATTGCCCGGCGTTTCCGACATATCGTTATCGGCTGTTCTGTTAGCTATCGCCGCTGTCATGGGGTTTGGCGGTAGCTGATCACCAAAAGTGTGGTAGAAGCCACCGTTACGGCCGAGCCATTCCGGGGCCGACCTGCCTAGCCTCGGCGGGTGCATGGCAAGGACAAGATCGACACGGATGTGACCACAGCCCCCACGACCAACCGTTCGGAGGATGCCCTCTCGACCGAAAGTCGCCACGGGTCGCGCCGCGCCGTCGTGCCCACCCAGCGACGCCTCGGTTCGGCCCTGCGGTCGGCCCCGCTCCGGCTGGCCCTCGCGGCCACCGTGACGTGCGGGCTCGGCATCATCGCGGTGGCCGAGACCCGTTCGGCCGGCGAACCACCGGTCCGCGATCCGCGGCCGGCCGCGCTGGCCGACCGGGCCGTGGCGGTCGAGCAGCTGCCCGCCTCCCGGTCGAGCGAGCGAGCGCCCGCGCCGACCCCCTCGGCCAGCCCGACGCCGACCCGCAAGGCCAAACCCAAGCCGAAGCCCAAGCCGAGGCCGATCCGGATCCGGCCGGTCGCCGGGCTGACCCAGGCCCAGATGGACAACGCGGCCACGATCGTCCGGGTCGGGCGCAAGCTCGGCGTCCCCCGCCGGGGTTTCGTCGTGGCGGTGGCCACGGCGATGCAGGAGAGCGACCTGTACAACCTGGCCAGCGACGTGCTCCCGGAGTCCCTGGACTACCCGCACCAGGGGTCGGGCGCCGACCACGACTCGGTCGGGCTGTTCCAGCAGCGGCCGAGCAGCGGTTGGGGCGAGGTCGCCGACCTGATGCGCCCGGCGTACGCCGCCGAGCAGTTCTACCGGGCCCTGCTCGAGATTCCCGGCTGGCAGGACATGGCCATCACCTACGCGGCCCAGGCCGTGCAGGTCTCGGCGTTCCCGGACGCCTACGCCCAGCACGAGGACCGGGCCACCGCCGTGGTCGACGCGCTGTCCTGACGCCGACACCGGCCGATCGACGGGTCGGACCACGCCGGCCGATCGACGGGTTGGACGGCGCCGGCCGATCGAGGCGTCGGACCACGCCGGCCGATCGACGCGCCAGGCGGCGCGTCGGTGGACCGGCGGCAGGGTGGCAGGGCGGCGCGCCGGTGGACCGACTGGATCGGCGTCAGGCGGCGCCGGCCTCCTCGGCGAGCGCCGGGACCGGGCCGTCCAGGACCGGCTGGGCGTCCGGGACGGTGCGGTCGAGGACCACCGGTGGCCGCTCGGCGGGCAGTTGGACGACCACGTCCCGGAGGATCTCGTCCACCCGCTGCTCCCGGCACCTGCGGGCGTACAGCGCGGCCTCGAAGTCCCGGCGGGCCTGGAGGGCCTCGTCGTAGGCGCGGTCGCGCACCCGACGGGCCTCCTCCTCGGCCGTCAGCAGGGCGTGCCGGGCCCGCGTCAGCAGGTCGGCGGCGGCCAGCTCCGCCGGCGCCTGCCGGTCCGGTGGCAGCCAGGCGGCGGCCAGCAGATCGCGCAACCGGTATAACTCGGACTGGACGGAACTGAGTTCGGCCCGGATGGGCGCGGCGGCCACCCGGTCCGCCGTGTGGGCCAACCGGTCGCCGAGTTCCTGTATCACGGAATCGATCCGGTGGCGGTGGTCGTTGGAGTCGGCGGCGGAAAGAATCATCTGCGGTGTCCTCCAGGCAGCGGAGTGCTTCGCCTCCCCAATCCTGACCGCAGTGCCCGACCGGACCGGGCCGATTGCCGAAAATTGTTCGCTATTTTGCCCCCTCGGGCGCACCCGTCAGGACCAGCGGGTCGACGGTGCCGCCGAGGGTGGGGTCAGCGGTGGCGCGGCAGTACCACGACCCGGCCGAAGAACTCGTCGATCCGGTGTACCACGTCGGTGAAGTCGTCCAGCCCGATCGGCTTGGTGACGTACGCGTTGGCCTGCAACGTGTAGCTGCTCAGGATGTCGATGTCCGTGCTCGACGTGGTCAGTACGACGATCGGGATGGTCCGCAGGTCCTCGTCGCTCTTGACCGCGCTGAGCACCTGGCGACCGTCCATGCGCGGCATGTTCAGGTCCAGCAGGATCATGTCGGGGCGTTCCGCGTCCGGATGCCGGCCCTCGCCCCGGAGAAACTCCATCGCCTCCTGGCCATCGCCGACCACGTTGATCAGCTTCTCGACGGCGGAACTCTCCAGCGCTTCCTCGATCATGAGCACGTCGCCCGGATCGTCGTCGACGATCAGGATCCGGATCGGATCGGGTGCAACTGCCGGCATCGAAACCGCCTCCGTTTGGTGATCAACCAGTGGGCCGACCGATGGGCGGAAATCTAGCCGATCAGCCGTCCGACAGCACGGCGGGGTCGACCGCCCCGTCGAACCGCAGCACCTGCTCCAGTCCACTGATCACGAGCACCCGGGCGACCCCGCCGTTCGCCCCGGTCAGCCGCAGCCAGCCGTCCCGGTCGGCGGCGAGGTGGTCACCCCGGACGAACGCCGCCAGACCGGTGGAGTCGCAGAACTCCAACCCGCGCAGGTCCACCAGCAGTCGGGTGTCACCCGCCTCGATCAGCTCGTCGATGAGGGCGTTCAACGTCGGCGCGGTGGCGATGTCGAGTTCGCCGCTCAGCTCGATGGTGATCATGGTTCCGGAGCGGCTGTGCGCCACCGAGAACGGCATGGCCTTCACCTCTCCCGTGAAAGACAGTTGCAGTAGGACAAGCGTACGTCCCCGGCTCACGTTGGTCAGCGTGGGGGGCCGGCACCCGCCGGCTCAACCGGCCGGCGCCCCGGTACGGTCGCCGCTCAACCAGCGGTCGCCGGGATGAGCGCCGCGCTGCCCGCCCCGAGGAACCGGCTGGCCCGAGGGAAGTCCCGTAGCTGCCCGGCCAGGTGGTCGAGGGTGGCCCGCACCGGATGTGCCGGAACGCCCCGGCTGAGCAGCACCTCGGCCAGCCAGCCGAGGAACTCGTCGAACAGCGTCTGGTCGTCGACGTACACCGCCGCCGCGAGGAAGTCCAGGAGATAACCCAGGTCCTCCACCGTGCGATCGAGCTGCGCCGCCGTGTAGCCCGCCACCGCCGGGATCCGGTGCCGCAGGTCGGCCAGGGCGCCGTCGATCAACTCCCCGCGCCGCCGGACCAGGCCGGCGTACTCGTCGTCGGCCAGGTGGCCGAGCCCGACTGCCGGCGGGACGTCCAGGCGCTGGTCGTCGGCGATCAGCTCGGCCGCCCCGACCGCGTCCGGCGCCCAGGCCACCCCGAGCCGGCGTGCCCACCGGCCGTCGGTGCCGAACCCCCGGCCGCCGACCAGCATCGGCACGTCGGCCCGCTGACATGCCTCGATCATCGCGTGCGCCTGCGGCAGCCGCACCGGCAACGCGCAGCCCAGCGCGACGGCGTGCGCGTCGTACCGGTGCAGGTAGGAGATCAGGTGGGCGGCCGGGACGCTGGCGCCCAGGAACGTGACGTTCCAACCACGCAGCCGCAGCACCTCGGCGACCAGCCGGACCGGCAGGGCGTGCCACTCGCCGTCCATGCAGGCCACCACCACCCGGCCCCGGTTCGGGCGGGGACTCGCGTACGACGACACCGCCGCGACCACCCGTTCGCTGATGTGCGTGGCGGCGTGCTCCTGGGCCACGCTCCACTCGTTGGCCTGCCACAGCTGGCCCACCTCGACCTGGGCCGGCGCGACCAGCTTCAGCAGGACCGTCTCGGCGGGCACCCCGGCGGCCAGCAGGCCCAGGGCCACGTCGGTGGCCGCGTACTCGTCGGCGTCGGCCAGGCAGCGGAGAAACTCCGGGTACGCGCCGGCCAGGGCGCGGGTCGGATCGGTCACGGTGCGGGTGTCTCCCGGGCTTTCAGATCGGGTACGGCGTGCAGGTGCCGGGGCGTCCCCGGCGGGGTGGCCCGGACGGCGAGCACCGCGATGTCGTCGTGTTCGCCACCGGCGAGCCAGTCACAGGTGAGTTGCTCGACCCGCTCGGCGAGGGCGGGCGCGGGCATGTTGTGACAGCCGGCCAGCGCCCGGGTCAGCCGCTCGCCACCGTACTGCTCGTCCCGGTGCCGGCCACCGCGGGCCTCGGTGACGCCGTCGCTGTAGAGCACGCAGCTCTCCCCCGGCGCGAGCCGCACCGTCGCGGCGCCGATGTGCGGGTCGGACACCACCCCGATCAGCATCCCGCCGAGGGTGACGGTCTCGACCGAGCCGTCGTTGCGGAGCAGCAACGGCGGCAGGTGCCCACCCCCGGCCAGGGTGAGACAGAGGCCGCCGTCACGGTGCGGACGGGCCAGCCCGAGCACGATGGTGGCGAACCGGCCCTGGTTGGCGGCTCGGACCGTCTCCAGCACCGAGTCGTTGAGCAGGTACAGCAGCCGTTGGGGGTCGCTCTCGACCCGGCGCAACGCCTGCAGGCCCTGCCGGAGCTGGCCGGTGAAGACCGCCGCCTCGACACCCTTTCCGGACACGTCGCCCAGGAAGAACAGCGAGCCGTCATCGACCAGCTGATGGGTGCCGTAGAAGTCGCCGCCGATCCGCAGGGTCGCCTGTGACGGCCGGTACGCCGCACCCCACTGCACGCCGACACTCGGCGACGGCGCGACGGGCAGCAGGCTGCTCTGCAGCGTCTCGGCGATCTCGGCCTGCTCGCGGTAGAGCAGCGCCGCGTTCACCGCGGCCCCGGCGCGCGCCGCGAATCCCCGCAGCACGTCCATGTCCGCCGGCTCGAACGGCCGGTCGTGCGGGCGGGCGACCATCAGGGCGCCGGTGGGTGTCCCGGTGCCGGGCAGTGGCACCACCCGGGCGGACAGCGCGGCCGAGGTCTCCGCCGGCAGCCAACCGACCTCGGTGAGCTGCTCGACCAGCCAGTCCATCTCGTGCGGTTCGGAGCCGGCCAGCGCGGCCCGGACCACCGGCGGAACGTCGGCGACGGCCAGGACGCCGCCCTCGACCACGGGTCGCCCGGAGGCGCCCGTCGCCCGCCACCACCGGTGTCGGCCGCCGTGCGCGGCGAGCACCACGACAGCGACCTCACCGAGCACCGGTACGGCCAGCCGCACCACCGCCCGGGCCGCGCGGTCGATGTGCAGCGGGTTACCCAGCCGCTGGCTGGCCGAGGCGAGGAACCCGGAGCGGGACCGCTCGGCGAGCAGCGCGTCGGCCCGGTGTACCGCCTCGGTGACGTCCTCGACGTACCAGGCGGTGTGGTCGCCGTCCAGCCGCACCCGGCGGATCCGCAGCCGGCGGTCGAGGTGGGTGAATTCGGTGGTGCCGGTGGCTGCGGTCACGCCATCGGGGCTGAACACCTCGCCCACGACCAGGCCGGGCAGCAGGCGGCCGGCGATCGCGCTGACGTACCGGGCGACGCCCTCGCCGTCGCAGAGGACCAGTCCCTCCCGGAAGTGATCGGTGGCGGCGAACAGGCCCGCGGTCAGGGCGGGGACGAGGCCCGGCGCCCGAGGCACCGGGGGGCGCTCCACCGTCCGGGGCGGCACCTGGGCCGATGCGGGCTGCGGTGGGGGAATCCTCCTGTCGCCCGCGTCGCCGTCCCTGACGTCGGCGGAGTTCACCGGCTAAGCCCCACTCCTTCTGCGCCGCGGCAGAACTGGCCACCGCGCTGTCGGTCCGTCCTGCGACCCACCCTACGCCGCTGCGCCGGGTCCGCCACCCGGCGAAGCACCCGGAGCACGCGGCGAGCATCCGGAGCACGCGGCGAAGCACCCGGAGCACGCGGCGAAGCACCCGGACCGTCCGATGGAGTGTCCGGGACGATGCGGCGGCACCTTCCCGGACCACCCCGGCGCCGCGTCCGGAACCGGCCCGTGGTGTCGTGCCGGCGGGAACGCCCTGGACCGGCACCGGACGCGGCGGCGGCGGGTTGTTAAAGTCTGTGAAACGCGTCGGTCATCGCCCGGGGAGGAGATCGTCGTGGTGGTGCGAGGGGACGAAACCCGGTCCACGCCGCTGACGATCGTGCCGGATGTGGCCGACACCGCCAATCCGACGCTGGTGGTCGAGGGTGATCTCGACTTCTCGACGGCCCCGCAGCTCTGGGCCGAGGTACACGATCTGCTCGAACGGGTGCCGGCGACGCTGACCCTCGACGTCGCGGGTCTGTACTTCGTCGACAGCACCGGGCTGGCGTTGATAGTGCAGGCGTGGCGCCTGTGCCAGGAGTCCGGGGCCGTCCTCGGGCTACGGTCCACCCCCCGCTTCCTGCAGAGCATCCTGCGGATCACCGGCGTGGCCGACCTGCTCGCCCGGCAGACGCCGCCGGTCGGCCCGACCCGCGGGTCGTTGGACGGACCAGCCGGGGTGCCCGGACCGCACGAGGCGACGAACGCGTAGTGCCGGGTTTGCCAAACCCGCCCGAGTGGGCAGACTGATGGACATGACCCCCGGACCGCTGCGTGTCGAGGTCGTCCGTGACGAGCCCGGCACCGCGACCCTGCGTGTCTCCGGTGATCTCGACTTCGAGACGAACGATGAGCTGCACCGGGTCGCCGTTCGGCTGATCGAGGAGGGCCGCTGCCGGTTGCGGCTGGATCTGTCCGGGCTCGGACTCTGTGACTCGTCCGGGCTCAGCGCCCTGATCGAGCTGCACCGCGCCGCCGGGCTGGCCGGCGGGTGGCTGCGGATCGACCGGCCCAACCCGGTGCTGGTCCGGCTGCTCCAGCGCACCGGGCTGGATCGGGTCTTCCGGCCGGAGGAACCGCGACTCAGCGCACGGCCGACGGGCTGACCAGCGCCGGACGTGGTGCGCCGGGCTCCGGCGCCACCGCCGCGTCGTCGGGCTGTCCGTCGGCGGGCGGATGGAACAGGTACCGGACGAACTCCCCGTCAGCCAGGCACTCGTCACAGCCGGGCCACTGTCCGACGGAGTCGATGCCGATCACCTCACGGCTGTCCGGGGCGGCGTCCTCGACGAGGGCCCAGATGGTGACCGGATACGAGTGGGTCACCTCCGGAGCGGTCCGCCACCGCGCGTACCAGCCGGGTCGGGCGGGAACGATCTCGACAATCCTCTTCATGACGACCTACCCTCCGCCTGCGTCGGAAGCTGACGGTCCAGCACGATCGTGGCCGCCGCCCGGGTGAGGCAGCCTCATCCCGCCGGGGTGGCTCGGTAAACCGGACATCCGGCGGCCCGGCCCCCGGCCGCACCCGTCCCCGCCGCCGCACCGGCCGCTGGCGGTGGGGTGACTAAACACCCCGCCGGGCGGGAAGGCTCGACCATGGGCAAGCAGATGGAGGGCGACAACCAGCGACGCCGGGCGCTGGCACGGCGGGCACGCCAACAGGGCGACCAGGCCAGCGACGTCGGGGCCTCGCTCGGCGCCACCAAGCAGATCGGGCACCGCCCCGACAAGCGTCGGGCCGGGCCCGCGGCGGCGGGTGTCCACAAGCCGCCCGCGGGCAGCGGTGGCGTGGCCCCACCGGCGCCACCCGAGCGGCCCTGGCCGCAGGCGGGCACCAACCCGAGCGGGGCCGGCCCAGCCGTTCCGGTGATCGCCTACCGCGAGCTGGTCGGTGAGGTCGGCCGGCGCACCGGGGCACCGTTCCGGGAGGCCCGGTCCGCTGCCGGGGCCACGGTACGGGCGCTGGCCGCCGCGCTGACCGAGGCCGACCGGGAACGGCTCCTCGACGCCGTTCCCGCCGAACTGCGCGGCGACGACGCGGAACGGGTGAACCGCCGGTCCGACCTGGGCGGATTCCTCGACGAGGTGGCCCGGCTCAGCCGCCGTACCCCGGAGGAGGCCCGGTACCAGGCGCAGGCCACGCTGGTCGCGCTCGCCGGCCAGGATCCGGAGCTGGTCGAGTCGCTGGACCTGCCGGCCGACCTGCGTGACCTGCTCGACCCGCCGCCGGCCGGGGGCGACGGCACCGCACCGGGCGGCGGGACCCCGCCACTCACCGAGGCCGAGCTGGCCACCGCCCTGGCCGGCCTGCCGTACTGGGCGGTCGAGGAGGGCGCGCTGACCCGGACCATCGCGTTGCCAGCGGACAACCTCGACCGTGTGCTGGACCGGCTGACCCGGATCAAACCGGAGTACGGCCGGGGCCCCAGCATCGGTCGGCTGGGACCGGGCGCCGCCGTGCTCACCGTGCGTACCCGGCGGGCCGACGGGGTGACGGGCCTGGACGTCGACCTCGCGCACCGGGTCGACGCCGCGATCGACGAAGCCGGCGCCGGAATGGGCTGAGTACCGCTCCGGCCGGGCCGCCACGTAGGGTCCAGCCATGGCGTACGGCGGTCGGAGTTCCGGGGTGGACACCGACGGGCAGGCTCCAGAACTCGGCCCGGCGCGGCTGGTGGTCGATCCGGCCCGGCCATCCGGCCGGACCCTGCTGGTCGACGAGGTGGAACAGTCGTACGTCGACCTGACCGATCCGCGCTATCTGCCGTTCGACTACGTACGCCGGATCGCGACCGTGCTGGACGCGGCGGCACCGGCCGGCGTACCGCTGCGGGTGTTGCACCTCGGCGGTGGCGCGCTCACGCTGCCGCGCTACGTCTCGGCCACCCGGCCCGGTTCCGAGCAGCTCGTGGTCGACCGGGACGGTCCGCTGATGGATCTGGTGTGCCGGGAACTCCCGCCGCCGCAGGACGTCCGGATCCGGATCGCCGACGCCCGCGAGGCCGTCGGCTGGGAACCGGACGGCCGGTACGACGTGGTGCTCGTCGACGTCTACCGGGGCGCCCGGATGCCCGGCCACCTGGCCACTGTGGAGTTCGTCGCCGACGCGGCCCGGGTCCTGCGGCCGGACGGCGTCTACCTGGTCAACCTCACCGACCTGCCGCCGCTGGTCATGTCCCGGATCCAGGTCGCGACGCTGCGCTGCGTCTTCCCGGAGGTGCTGCTGATCGCGGCGCGGCAGATGACCCGGGCCCGCCGGTACGGCAACGTGGTGCTGGCCGCGAGCCGCCGACCGGACCGGTTGCCGCTGGCCCGGCTGGTCTCCCGGGCCGCCCGGGACCGGGCACCCGGCCGGGTGCTGGCCGGCGCCGAGCTGACGGAGTTCGCCGGGAGCGCCCGGCCGGCGCGCGACCCCCGGTGAACGCGCCCGGCGGGTAGGTGCCCCGAACCCGCCGCCGGCGGTCCCGGCGCCGGTCGAACCCGCCGCCGGTCGGTCTCGGCGCCGCCGGTCTCGGGCGGGAGCGGGCCGGGGCGGGCGGGTCGTTTCCGGGCCCGCTGACCGGGTAGCCGGGGCGGATGAACGGGCCCGGTCCGGCGGACGAGGACGACCGGCGCACGGCCCGGCGGGTGATGATCACCATAGGTCTCCTGCTGGCCACGCTGGCGGTGCTGGCGTTCGGCTGGGCCGCCCGGCGGATCCTGGTGTGGATCCTCATCGCCGTCTTCTTCGCGGTGGCCCTGTATCCGGCGGTGCAGTGGACGCAGCGGCGGCTCCTCCGGCACCGGTCGCTGGCCACCCTGCTCGTGTTCGTGACCGCGCTGCTGCTGCTCGGCGCCCTGTCCACGCTGATCATCGCGCCGATCGTCGGCGAGGCCGGCCAGCTCGTCCGGCGGCTGCCACAGATCGCCGAGGACGCCCGCAGCGGCCGGGGCCAGGTGGGCGTGGCACTGGACCGGCTACACCTGCGCCGGTTCGCGCAGACCCACTCCGACCAGTTTCACCAGTACGCCGACCGGCTCGGACACCCGTCGCTCAAGGTGCTCCGGGGGGCGCTCACCGGGGTCGCCGGGCTGCTCACGGTGGTGGTGCTGGCGTACCTGATGGTGCTCCAGGCACCCCGGATCCTGGCCGGTGTCCTGCGCCACGCGCCCGACCGGCACGGCCCGTTGCTGCGCCGGGTCGGCGGCGAGTGTGCCCGGACCATCACCGGCTACCTCACCGGAAACCTGCTGATCAGCGTCATCTGCGGTGGGCTCACCTTCGCGGTCATGGCGATCATGGGAGTGCCGTACGCGGGGGTGCTGGCCGTGCTGGTGGCGCTCGCCGACCTGGTGCCGCTGGTCGGCGCGACCATCGGCGCGGTGCTCGCGGCCGGGGCCAGCCTGCTGCACTCGACCACGGCCGGCCTGGTGGTGCTGGTCTTCTTCGTGGTGTACCAGCAGGTGGAGAACCACGTCCTGCAACCGCTGATCTACTCCCGGATCGTCCGGCTCAGCCCGTTGACCGTGCTGATCAGCGTGCTGGTCGGGGCCGACCTGGCCGGCATCGTGGGCGCGCTGCTGGCGATCCCGGTGGCCGCCATCGTCCGGATCCTGCTCCGCGAGGTGGCCGCCCGGCGCCGGACGGCCGGAGCCGGATGATCCGCGCCGCGGCCTGCCTGCCCCGAGCCGCCGGGCGCCCCCAAGTCGCCCACGGGTGACCCGGGCCGGTGCCGGCCTGCGTCGGTGCCGGCCTGCGTCGGCCGGCCGGCGGGCGCGGTCAGCGGACCGGCACCTCGGGGGCGGCGTTCTCCAGCGGTACGGCGTGGGCCGGGACCAGTCCGAGCTGGACGCCCTGCCGGTCCCCCGTGGCGTCGAGCAGCCAGTCGGCGCCGACCCTCGCCCGGTTGCCCGGCATGGCCCACAGGTGGTAGCCGCGGGTCACCGTCTTGGCGGGCAGGCCGGACAGTGGCACGTTCAGCGGGTTGGCCGCCGCGTCGGTGCCGCCCAGGTCCACCACGAACCCGAGATCGTGATGCCGGTACGCTCGCCGCCGCCCCTGCCCGAACGACGCCGCCACGTTGCGGGCGGCGAGCCGGCCCTGCCGTTCGGCGTGCTGTGCGGTCATCGGGGTGACCTGACCGGGCCGGGTCAGATCGGGTACCGCGGCGGCGTCGCCGCAGGCGTACACCTCGGGGTGGCCGGGCACGGTGAGGAACTCGTCGACCACCAGCCGGCCCTTCTCGGTGCGCAGCCCGAGATCGGCCACCAGCGGGTCGGGGCGGACCCCGACACACCAGATCAGCGACCGGGTCGGGACGAACTGCCCGTCGCTGAGGTGGACGCCGTCGGCCGTGGCCGCCTTGACCGACGTGCCGAGCCGGATGTCCACCCCCCGCCCGTCGAGCACCCGGCGGGCGGTCTCGGACATCCGGTCGTGCAGGCCCGGCAGCACGCGGTCCGCCACGTCGACCAGCAGCCACCGGGGCCGCAGACCCAGCCGGGGACGCTGGGCGGCCAACTCGTCGGTGAACAGCTGCCCGTGCGCCGCCACCTCGGTGCCGGTGTAGCCGGCGCCGACCACCACGAACGTGCATCGGGCCGCCCGCTCGGCCGGGTCGTCGGTTGCCTCGGCCTGCTCGATCTGGCCCACGATGTGATCGTGCAGGAAGAGCGCCTCGGGCAGCCCCCGGAAGCCGTGCGCATGCTCGGTGACGCCGGGTATCGGCAGCAGCTTGTTCACGCTGCCCACCGTGATGATCAGTCGGTCGTACCCGAGTTCGCCGCGGCTCTGCTCCGGAGCGGTGAAGCCCACCGTCCGGGCCGTCAGGTCGATCCGGTCGGCCTCGCCGATCGTCACCCGCACCCCGTCGAGGGTGCCGGCCAGTGACACCGAGACCCGGGTGGGTTCCAGGATCCCGGCCGCGACCTCGGGCAGCAGCGGCAGGTAGAGGAAGTAGTCGGTGGGGTTCAGCAGGGTGATCTCGGCCCGTCCCCGGGCGAGCCGGGCCAGGGTCTTGGCGGCGTGGTAGCCGGCGAAACCGGCGCCGACGATCACGACACGGGGTTTCCTCATGCCTGCCCGACTTCCCGGCCGGCGGACGGCCAAACCCTCGTCAGCTTCCACAATCCGACCTTCGGCTGCCGGAAGCGATACGGATTGTTTGTCGCAATTAATGCGAATGGCGACACTAGGGCCAGGATAGGATCCAAGCGATTTGTCCATTACGGGGGATTTTATGACTGTTCTTGACTCCATCGCGCGCCGCCGCGCCGCGATCGCCGCCATCGCCGGCGGCCTGCTCGCCGCCGGCGGCACCATGCTGGCGGCGGCCCTGCCGGCCGTCGCCGCGCCGGTCGGCCCGATCAATCCGGTACAGGCCGCGCTCGGCTTCAACATCATGACCGAGTCCGACACCAACCTTCTGACGAACGAGACCGAGGGGCCGGTGGCCGTGGGGGGCAACCTGACCTTCGCGAACTACCAGGTGGCGACGACCAACCCGGGCACCTTCGTGGTGGCCGGCGACGCCGAGCCCAGCGCGCTGGTGGTCGGTGGCCGGGTGAATCTCGCCGGCAGCGTGGCCGGCACCCGGCTCCAGGTACTGCAGAACGGGTACGCCAAGGTCGGGGACCTGACCGGCACGGTCGTGCGGGACACCGACAACAACCAGGCCCTGGCCAACACCCGGATCCTGCCGAACATGAACTATGACTCGTCCCCCCGGGTCGAGCTGGTGACCCGGCAGCCGGTGAGCAGTGTCGGCCCGGCCAGTCCGATCGACTTCACCACGGCGTTCACCACCTTCCGGACCCAGTCGACGGCGCTGGCCACCTGCGCCAACACCGTGGTGCTGAGGACGCCGAACGGGGATGTGCTGCCCCGACCGATCCCACCCGGCAGCAACGCGGTCGTCACCCTCGCACCGGGGGTGACCAACGTGCTCGACCTGACGGCGACCGACCTGGCCAACATCGCCGTGCTGGCCTTCGCGGACCAGCCGAGCGCCGGCACGCCGCTGCTGATCAACGTCGACACGTCGGGGGTGGGGGACGTCTTCGACTGGTCGCCGCCGAACTTCGCCGGCATCGGCGGGCCGCAGGCCCCGTACATCCTGCTCAACTTCCCGACCGTGACGGCCCTCTCCCTGGTCCAGGGCGCGACCGTGGAGGGCACGATCTACGCGCCCAACGCGCAGTTCCTGGACGCGGACCCGAGCAACATCGAGGGCAGCGTCATCACCCGCAGCTTCGACCACCGGGGCGGAGAGGTCCACTACTTCCCGTTCAACACCACCCTGGCCTGCGAGAGCCCGACGCCGACACCCACGGCAACCACGACCGTCACCCCCACGGTGACACCGACCGTGACACCGACCGTCACCCCAACCGTGACACCGACCGTCACCCCAACCGTGACACCAACCGTCACGCCAACGGTGACGCCAACCGTCACGCCAACGGTGACGCCAACCGTCACGCCAACGGTGACGCCAACCGTGACGCCGACCCCGACGCCGACCAGGTCGCGGCCGACGCCGTACCCGACCTGGACGCACCACCCCGGCCCGCCGCGGCCGCCCGACCACCACAAGCCCGGACCGTGGCTGCCGGTGACCGGATCCGACGCGGCCCCGCTGGCGGGACTCGGCGGTGCGCTGGTGGCGGCCGGAGTCGCGCTGCTGTTCCTGGTCGGCGTGCTGGGCGGCCGGGACCGGCGGCGTCGGAGGGCCACGGTACGCGGCTGATCCACACCGCCCCGAGGTAACCACGGGGTTCGCCGACGAGTTGGGGGGGGGTTCCCCCCCCGGAACCCCCGCCAAAAACCTTACTTGTTGCTTCACTCCAAAACAGAGGGCGT
>NZ_JBTIXF010000031.1:0-74522 GCF_055793945.1 Plantactinospora sp. A48
GGCGGGCCCGACGGGTTTCCTCCGGGCCCGCCCACGACGGGATCAAGCCTGACCGCCCAGAGTGGGCGGGCCCGGCGGAAACCATGCACGGACCCGGCACGAGACCAAGCAGCACGACTCAGGCGGATCGTCAGCCGCGTTCCACCAGGTGACCCACCACCTCCGGACCGAGCAGCACCGGCGTACCGGAACCGTCTCGGCGCGGGTTCAGCTCCGGCAACTCGACCGGCTCGCCCGTCGCGGTGGCGGCGGCCGGTCGGGGACCCACCCAGGCCACCGCGAGCCGGGCCTCGTCGCGGAGGAACCGCTGCGCCCGCACCCCACCGGTGGCCCGCCCCTTCGCCGGGTACTCCCCGAACGGCGTGACCTTCACGTTCAGACCGGTGGAGGTGACCACCACCGGTTCGCCGTGCTCGGCGTCGTCGGTGCGGACCGCGCCGAAGAAGATCACCTCCGCGTCGGCCGACCGGGCGATGCCGGCCATGCCACCGCCCTTGAGCCCCTGCGGCCGGACCAGCCCGGCCCCGAACCGCAGCAGCTGGGCGTCCGAGGTGACGAACACCAGCTGCTCGGCGCCGTCGGTGAGCCACACCGCGCCCACCACCTCGTCCTCGGGCTTCAACCCGATCACCTCGAACTGGTCGGACCGCACCGGCCACTCCGGGGCGCACACCTTCACCACACCCTGCCGGGTGCCCAGCGCCAGCCCCGGTGATCCGGCGTCCGGCCCGGCCAGCGGCGCCAGACCGACCACGCTCTCCCCCGGTTCCAGGTCCACCAGCTCGGCCGCGGACATCCCGCCGCGCAACGACACCGTCCCGGACTGCTGCGGCAGCACCGGCAACGGCAGCACGTCGGTCTTGAACGCCCGTCCCCGGTTGGTCACCAACAGCACCTGACCGCGGGCCGTCGAGTGGATCACCGCCCGTACCGCGTCGTGCCGGACCCGGCCCCGGCGGCGCTGCCCCTCGGACGCCTCCTCCGACTCGGCCGCGGTGCGGGCCACCAGGCCGGTCGCCGAGAGGATCACCTGGCACGGGTCGTCGGCGACCTCCAGCGGCCCGGCCGGCGCGGACGCCGCCAGCACCTCCTTGAGGTCACCGTCGATCAGGGTGGTCCGGCGGGCCGCGCTGAACCGCTTCCCCACCTCGGTCAGCTCGTCCGAGACCACGCCCCGCAGCACGCCGTCGTCGTCGAGGATCCGGGACAGTTCGGCGATCTCCGACCGGAGCCGGTCCTGCTCGGCCTCCAACTCCAGCCGGTCGTACCGGGTGAGCCGGCGCAACGGGGTGTCCAGGATGTACGTCGCCTGGATCTCGGACAGGCCGAACTCGCTCATCAGGCCGTCCTTCGCGGCCTGGGCGTCGTCGCTGCCCCGGATCAACCGCACCACCCGGTCGATGTCCAGCAGCGCGATCAGCAGGCCGTCGACCAGGTGCAACCGTTCCTGCCGCTTGCGACGCCGGTACGACGTGCGCCGGGTGACCACCTCGTACCGGTGCGCCAGGAACGTCTCCAGCAGCGCCTTGAGGCCCAGGGTACGGGGCTGCCCGTCCACCAGGACCAGATTGTTCACCCCGAACGACTGCTCCAGCGGGGTGAGCCGGTAGAGGTCGGCCAGCAACGCCTGCGGGTTCACCCCGACCTTGCACTCGATCACCAGCCGGGTGCCGTTCTCCCGGTCGGTGAGGTCCTTGACATCGGCGATGCCCTGGAGCCGCTTGGTCCGGTTCACCTCGTCGGTGATCTTCTCGATCACCTTCTCGGCGCCGATCCCGTACGGCAGCTCGGTCACGGTGATCGCCTGCCGGCCCCGGCTGCCCTCCAGCGGGCCGATCTCGACCCGGCCGCGCATCCGGACCACACCCCGACCCGTCTCGTACGCCCGGCGCACCTCGTCCAGGCCGAGCAGCAGTCCGCCGGTGGGCAGGTCGGGGCCGGGCACGAACTCCATCAGCCGGTCCAGCGAAGCGTCCGGGTGGTCGATCATCCAGCGTGCCGCGTTCACCACCTCGCCGAGGTTGTGCGGGATCATGTTGGTGGCCATCCCGACCGCGATTCCGGAGGCCCCGTTGACCAGCAGGTTCGGGAAGGCCGCCGGCAGCACGGTCGGCTCGGTCAGCGAACCGTCGTAGTTGGGCTTGAATTCGACGGTGTCCTCGCCCAACTCGCCCACCAGCAGCATCGCCGCCTGCGACATACGCGACTCGGTGTAGCGACTCGCCGCCGGTCCATCGTCCGGGGACCCGAAGTTTCCATGTCCGTCGATGAGTGGGGCGTTCAGCGAGAAGTCCTGCGCCAGCCGCACCATGGCGTCGTAGATGGCCAGGTCACCGTGCGGGTGAAACTTACCCATCACGTCGCCGACCACCCGGGCCGACTTGACGTGCGCCCGGTCCGGCCGGTGGCCCTGCTCGCTCATCGAGTACAGCAGCCGCCGGTGTACCGGCTTGAGGCCGTCGCGGGCGTCCGGCAGTGCCCGGGAATGGATGACCGAGTACGCGTACTCCAGGTAGGAGTCCTCGACCTCGGTGGTGAGCGGGTTGTCGATGACCTGCGCGCCCGCCTGGTCGAACGCGGACAGGTCCACCTTCGTGACGGTGCCCTTGCGGCGTGCCATCAGCTCTCTCCTCGGAGGTTCACGCGTCGATCGCATCCTGGTCGATCCGGCCGGCCGCGTTGATCAGCCAGTTCTTGCGTGGCTCGACCTTCTCCCCCATCAGCAGCTCCAGGGTCTGCTCGGCCGCGTCCACGTCGTGCAGGGTGATCCGGCGGACCGCCCGGGTCGCCGGGTTCATCGTGGTGTCCCACAACTCGTCGGCGTCCATCTCGCCGAGCCCCTTGAACCGGGGAATCGGGGTGACCACCTGCCGGCCGCGTTTCTCCAGCCGGGCCACCGTGGTCTCCATCTCGGCCTGGGTGTAGGTGAAGATGGTCTCCGGGTTCCGGCCCCGGGTGGTGATCTTGTGCAGCGGGGGCATGGCCGCGTACAGGCGGCCGGCCTCGATCACCGGGCGCATGTACCGGGCGAACAGGGTGATCAGCAGCGTCCGGATGTGCGACCCGTCCACATCGGCGTCCGCCATGATCAGCACCCGGCCATAGCGCATCGAGCCCAGTTCGAAGGTACGTCCCGAGCCGGCACCGAGCACCTGGACGATCGCCGAGCACTCGGCGTTGTCCAGCACCTGCTGGAGGTTCGCCTTCTGGACGTTGAGGATCTTGCCACGGATCGGAAGCAACGCCTGGTATTCAGCCGTTCGGGCCACCCGCGCGCTGTTGTGGACGAACACTCCCGACTCAAGGGCGAAGTTGTGGTAGTCGTCGACCGTCAAGTCGTAGACATCCGCCGTCTCGTCCAACGCTTTCACTGAGGTCACCGTGTGGTTGACCATCGAAGCCGCCGCACGGAGGCGGACGAGGTCTCCGTCGTACAGAGCCAGCAGGCGGTCGAACCGCAGGCCGGTCCGGGCGGATCGCAGCCGGTCGGCCTCGTATCCTGAAGCCAGCTCGGCGTCGGTCAGCGGCAGCAGGGCAGCGAGCCTACGCAGCGCGGCCAGTCTGCGGCCCTCGTTCTGCTTCCGGACGCGTTCCTCCCTGGGCACGGCTGCCACGTACCGGGCACGCCCGGCCTGAGCTTGAGCGAGGTGCCCGGTGCCAGGGTCGCTCATTCGCTGCCTCATCCGCTGCGAATGCCGACGACCAAATTCCGGGTTGTCCCGGTGCCACGCCAGCACCGCGTTACGTTGCCGGTTGCGTTCCGCGGGATCGGCGAACTGCTCGATCGTCTTGTGGGATCGCCATGCTCGCAGGTCGTCGTCCTGCCACTGCCGCAACGATCGTTCGCGCCATTCCTCCCGCCGAGCGGGATCGCCGAAGAACCGCCGGACCCGCTCCGCTGCCGCTGCCCGGTGCTCCGGGTGCACCCAGTACGCCGCCTGCCACTCACGCATCCGCTGCGCGTAGGCGCGCTTCTCCTGCGGGCTGAGGGCCTGGTACCAGTCCCGGAAGCCCTTCTCGATCTTGGCTCGGAAAGCGGGCGAGTCGTTCAGCGCGAACAGGCGGGCAAGACACGCCTCGCGGAAGGCAGGATCCTGCCACTGTCTCGTGAGCATCGCCGACTTGAATTCCCGCCCGCCGTTGGCGAACCACTCACGCCAGCCGGCCTGCACATGCTCGCCCATCATGGCAGCATGCAGCGCGAAGTGATCCTCGAAGGTCATCCGGCGGATGTTCCGGGGATCGTTATTGCGTTTGTTGATGTCGATGTGATGCCGCACCTTGCCGTTGGCGGAGCTGTCCCTGCCATGCCGAAGGTTCCAGGCGTCCGCCAGGTAGTGGGTGTAGACCCACTCGTGGCGGTCGTTCATCCAGATCTGCTCGTACCCCTTCAGCTTGTCGCCCTGCTCCCTGCTGGAGAGCCGGCGATACAGCGGCATGAGGGAGTCGCCGGGCAGCAGCGCGTCTGCCCGGCGATACGACCCGTCACGCAGCCGGAAGAGGTGGTCGGGAGTGCACCGCACCGACTCGCCACTGTCGAGGGTGACCCGTACCAGCCGGGCGTTGCGTTTGGTCAGCCGGGGCGCCACGAGCGGTGCGATGACCACCCGGCCGGCCTTGTTGGTCGTGTACCCGAAGTGGCTGACTCCCCGCTGCCAGTCGGCGGCCAGGTTCTCGAACGACATGCTCCGGCCCGACGCGAGGGCGACCATCGTGTCACCGGTAAAGCACCCCAGTGCGCTGTCGCCTTCCACGATGAACAGCTCGCTGCGGTCGACCCCGGTGGACCGGCAGTCGACCAGCTTGGCCGGCATGGCCGCGCCCTCCAACGCGGTCTTGCGGCGGGCGGCGTCCTTCTGCTGCTTGTGGGCGAGCCGGACCCGGGCGGCGTCCACGATCTTCTGGAGCACCGTGCGGGCCTCGGTCTTCGTCCGCCGGCCGTCGACCCAGTCCTTGAGGTGCTGCTCGACGAGGGTCTGCACCACCTTGGTGATGCCGGCGGTGGACAGTTCGTCCTTGGTCTGGGAGGTGAACTGCGGCTCCGGGATCCGGACGTGGATGACCGCCGTCATGCCCTCCAGGACGTCGTCGACGGTCGGCGGGTCCTCCTTCGGCTTGAGCAGGCCGCGGGTGTTGCGGATCGCCTCGGTGAGCGCCCGGGTGGCGGCGCGTTCGAAGCCGCGGCGGTGGGTGCCGCCGTGGGCGTTGCGGATGGTGTTGCTGAAGCACTCGACGGTGCGGTCGTAGCCGGTGCCCCAGCGCAGCGAGATCTCGACCTCGGCCCGGCGCACGACGTTGGCCTGCATGACGCCGTTGGCGTCGGCGGCGTTCTCCCGGTAGGTGCCCTCGCCGGTGATCAGCAGGGTGCCGCTGACCGGCCGGTCGCCGGCCGGGGCGAGGAACTCCACCATGTCGGCCAGCCCGTTCGGGAAGTGGAACACCTCCTCGGTGGGCTCGTCCCCGGTGGCGTCGCGCAGCAGGTAGGTCACGCCGGGCACCAGGAAGGCGGTGTTGCGCAGCTTGGTCCGGACGGCGTCGACGTCGAGCGCCGCGCCGGTCTCGAAGTACCGGGCGTCGTACCAGTACCGGATCGTGGTGCCGGTGGGCTCACCCCGGCGCAGCTTCCGCTCGATCCGCAGCCCGGAGCCGGGGGTGAAGCCCGCGTCGGGTCCGGGGCCGTCGAACGCGCCGGGCACGCCCCGTCGGAAGGACATCGAATGTACGGCGCCGTCGCGCCGGACGGTGACGTCGAAGCGGTGGGACAGGGCGTTGACCGCCGAGGCGCCGACGCCGTGCAGGCCGCCGGAGGTCTTGTAGCCGGAGCCGCCGAACTTGCCGCCGGCGTGCAGCCGGGTCAGCACCAGTTCGACGCCGGAGAGCCCGGACCGGGCGTGGACGTCGGTGGGTATGCCCCGACCGTCGTCGTCGACCTGGACCGAGCCGTCGCCGAACAGGGTGACCTCGACCCGGGTGGCGTGCCCCGCGACGCCCTCGTCGGTGGCGTTGTCGATGATCTCGTTGGCGAGGTGGTTGACGCCGCGGCTGTCGGTGGAGCCGATGTACATGCCGGGTCGCTTGCGGACCGCGTCCAGACCCTCAAGGTGAGTGAGGTCGGCGGCTCCGTAGAGGGTGTCAGGCTGCGCGGTCAACTCGTCGTACTCCCCGGTCGTCGGCCGGCTCCCGGTCGGGGGCGGCGCGGCGAGCCTAACCGGCGGCACCGACATCGGCTCGCAACCGGGGGTACGCGTGGCGCGCAGGTCACGCCGGTGGTGCCGGCCGCCGCCCCGGGACCACCGGCGTCCGGGCCATCGAGCTGGCGCTGGGCGCGGTCCGAGCACCGGTGCCCGGCGCCGGTTCGAGCACCGCCGATCACGGTCCGCGCAGGTAGGCCAGTTCCGGGAAGTGCCCCTGGTACGTCGTGAGCAGCCGCCGGGCGACGGCGACCGAGTCGACCAGCGGGTGCGTGGCGAACGCCCGCAGCGCGGCGGCCCGGGACCCGGTGGCGGCGGCGGTCAGGACGGCCCGTTCGACGGCCTTGACCGCGTGGACGAGCGCGAGGGCGTGGTCGGGCAGCGGGCCGACGGGCAGCGGACGCGCACCGTCGGCGTCGACCACGCAGGGGATCTCGACGATGGCGTCGTCGTCGAGGCTGGGCAGGGCGCCCCGGTTGGGCACGTTGAGGATCAGCGTGGCGGGTTCGGCCCGGCCGATCGCGCGCATCAGCGCCAGGGCGAGTTGTTCGTAGCCGCCGCCGGTGAGGTCGGTGGGGTCGCGGTCGCCCGCGCCGACGGCGGCCCGGTTCTCCGCGAGGTAGGTGGTTTCGCGGTCCAGCCGGGTGTCCTCCCAGACCGTCAGCGGGTCGGCGTCGGCCCCGGCCAGCCGGGCGTAGCAGCGGCGCTGCTGGTCGAGCAGGTACTCGCCACGGGTGGCCGCGGCGCCCCGGGCCGCCGCGGTGGTCTCCCGGTTGCCGTAGTAGTAGTGCAGGTATTCGTTGGGTACGGCGCCGATGGCCCGTAGCCACTCGCCGCCGAACAGCCGGCCCTCCTCGATGGTGGCCAGCGCCGCGTCGTCGGCGAGCAGCGACGGCAGCAGGTCGGTGTCGTCGACGTGCACGGCCCGGAGCCAGCCGAGGTGGTTGAGGCCGGCGTAGTCGAGCCGGGTCCGGGTCGGGTCGACGCCCAGGGCGTGCGCGACGCGGCGGCCGAGACCGACCGGGGAGTCGCAGATGCCGATCACCCGGTCCCCGAGGTGCGCGGCCATGGCCTCGGTGACCAGGCCGGCCGGGTTGGTGAAGTTGATCACCCAGGCGTCGGGGGCGGTCACCGCGATCCGCCGGGCCAGGTCGGTGGCCACCGGTACGGTGCGCAGCCCGTACGAGATGCCGCCGGCGCCGACGGTCTCCTGGCCGAGCACGCCCGCGTCGAGCGCGATCCGCTCGTCGAGCACCCGGCCGGCGAGGCCGCCGACCCGGATGGCGCAGAAGATGAACCCGGCGCCGGCCAGCGCGGCGTCCAGGTCGGTGGTGGTGACCACGGCGGGTGGGTCGGGGACGTCCCGGGCCTGGGCGGCCAGCACTCGGGCGATGGCGTGCAGCCGGGCGCTGTCGGTGTCGTACAGGGTCACCTCGGTGACCCGGTCCGGGCCCCGATCGCCGAGCAGCGCCCGGTGGATGATCGGGACCCGGAAGCCGCCGCCGCCGAGGATGGTCAGCCGCACCCGGTCAGCCCTTGCTGGCCTCGTTGCCGGCGGTCTCGGCCCGCTTCAGCCCTTCGGTGACGCCGAGCTGGCCGAGGAAGACCTGCTGGAGGATGGGGCTCATGGCGGTGCCGCCGGCCCCGACCCGGGGGCCGACCGGGGCCGGGAACGTGGTGCCCTCGGCGGCGTCGACGAACGGTTTGACGTCGACGCCGAGCTTCTTCCAGTAGTCGACGAAGACCGGCTGGTCGGCGGTGACGGCCGGGAACGCGGAGCCCCGGGCGGCGATGGGTTGGAGCCCTTCGGTGGAGCCGATCCACTTGAGCACCGCGCGGGTGGCGTCCGGGTGGGCGGTCTTGGCCGAGGCGACGGCGGCGACGCCGTGGACCACGCCGACCCGGCCGGCCGGTCCGCGCAGCATCGGGGCCAGGCCCCACTTGAACTGTGCGGCGTCCTTGATGTTCTGCAGGTTGTACGGACCGGACTGGAACAGCGCGATCTTGCCTTCGGCGAACATCCGGAGGGTCTTGTCGCCGTTGGTGTTGGTGTCGGCGGCCGACGGCGCGACGTGGTGCTTGTTGATCAGGTCGACGACGTACTGCACGGCCGCGGCGGTTCTGGGCTGGGACGCGAAGTTGAACGAGTCGCCCTGCTGCCAGGTTCCGCCGTTGGAGCCGACGAAGTCCCACAGGATCGCCTGCTGGTCGAAGGCGGCGTTGAAGCCGTACTGCTTGATCTTGCCGGGGTCGAAGCCGGGCTGGCCGGCGGTGCGGCCGGCGCTGTCCACCGTGAGTTTCCGGGCGGCGGGCAGGAAGGTGTCACCGGCGCCCGTGGGGTTCCAGGTGAGCTTGGCCGGGTCGACGCCGGCCTTCGCCACGAGGTCCTTGTTGTAGAACAGCGCGATCGAGTCCCACAGCTGCGGTACTCCCCACAGCTTGCCGTTGCGGGTGTAGAGGGAGACAACCGATCTGGTCCAGCCGGCCTGGTTGGCGGCCAGGTCGCCCTCGATGGGCATCAGCTGGTTGTTGTCGGCGTAGAGGCCGAAGTTCGAGGTGTTGGTCCAGTAGATGTCGGCGGCGGTGCCGGCCGAGATGTCGGTGGGCAGTTTCGTCCAGTAGTCGGCCCATGGCACCGTCTGGACGTTCACCTTGATGGTGGGGTTCTGCTTCTCGAACTCGGCGAACGACGTCATGTAGGACCTGGCGACCTGGTCGTCCCAGAGTCGGAAGGTGACGGTGGTCCTGCCGTCCGAGGACGAGTCGTCGTCGCCACCGCTGATCGAGCAGCCGGCGACGGTCAGGGCCAGGGCGGCGAGCACGGTCAGGAGCCGGTGCGTTCTCACGGGCGGATCCTCATTTCAGGCCGGTGATGGTGATGGACTTGACGATGTGCCGCTGGAAGACCAGGAACAGCACGAGCAGCGGGAGGGTGGCCAGGCTGGTGGCGGCCATCACGAGGGTCCAGTTGCCGTTGTACTGGCTCTGCAGGGCCGCGGTGGCCACCGTGAGCACCCGCCACCGCTGGCCGCTGGTGATGACCAGCGGCCAGAGGAAGTCGTTCCAGTGGGTGACCACCGTGATGATCAGCAGGGTGGCCAGGACCGGCCGGCTGAGCGGCAGGATCACGTGCCAGAGCACCCGGGGGTGACCGGCGCCGTCCAGCCGGGCGGCGCTGACCAGGTCCTCGGGGATGCCCCGGAAGAACTCGCGGAGCAGGAAGATCGCGTACGGTGAGCCGAACATCGAGGGCAGCACGATGCCCCAGAAGGTGTCCCGCAGCCCGGCCTGGCTCAGCATCGCGAACCGGGGCACCAGGGTGGCCACGATCGGCACCATGAGGGTGGCCAGGTAGACCCAGAACAGCGCGTCCCGACCGGGGAACCGCAGCCGGGCGAAGGCGTACGCGGCCAGCACCGAGCAGGTGAGCTGGCCGAGGACGACGACGAGGACGACCTGGACGGTGATCACCAGCGGTGGCACCAGGGAGTGCCCGCCGACCACGAGTTCGGCGTAGTTCGCGCCGGTGACCGGTGCGGGTGGCGCCAGCGGGGACGTGCTGGCGAACTGCCGCTCCGTCTTGACCGAGGTCTGCACGCTCAGCAGGTACGGCGCCAGGGTCAGCACCGCGCCGACGACCAGCCCGAGGTAGGTGGCGGCGTTGAGCAGGAGAGGTCTGCGCACCGGTCAGCTCATCTCGTAGGTGATCCGGCGCCGGAAGTAGCGCTGCTGGCCGAGGGTGACGGCGACCAGCAGCACGAACAGCACCACGGACATGGCGGCGGCGCGACCCATCCGGAAGGCGGTGAACGCCTCCTTGTAGATCAGCGAGGCGATCACGTCGGTCCGGCCGGCCGGACCGCCCTGGGTCATCGCGTAGACGGTGTCGAAGACCTGGAAGCTGGCGATCACTCCGGTGGTGAGCACGAAGAAGGTGGTCGGGCGCAGCAGCGGCAGGGTCACCCGCCAGAACGTCTGCCAGGCTCCGGCGCCGTCGATCCGGGCGGCCTCGTGGTACTGCTCGGGAATGCCGGCCAGCCCGGCCAGGAAGAACAACGCGACGTAGCCGACGTTGGTCCAGACGGTCACCGTGGCGACCGCGGGCAGCGCCAGGGTGGGGCTGGTCAGCCATTCGATCCGGTGCCCGAGCAGCGCGTTGAGCGCGCCGTCGGAGGGGTCGAAGACCCATTTCCAGATCACCCCGAGGGCCAGCGGCGCGGTGATCCACGGCAGTACGAAGATCGCGCGGAACCAGGTGGAGCCGGGCAGCCGGCGGTGCAGCAGCAGCGCCACGCACAGCCCGAGGGCCACCTGGAGCGGGATGACCAGCAGGACGAACGAGGCGGTGACCGCGAGCGACCGGCCGAAGTTGGGATCGGTGAGGATCGACCGGTAGTTGTCCAGGCCGGTCCACCGGGCGGGGCTGACCAGATCCCAGCGGTGCAGGCTGATCCCCACCACCACGACGACCGGCACCAGCAGGAACCCGAGCACCCCGACGAGGCTGGGCGCGAGGAGGGCGTACCCGGCCAGGGTGTCCCGGCGGATCCGCGGGCCGCCCGGCCCGGGGCGGCGGGGCCGGGACGCCGGGCGGCGGGCGGGTGGCCCCGGCCGGTCGGGTCGGCTCACCGGGACCGGTCCAGGTCGGACAGCCGGGCGATGGTGGCGGTGGCCCGGCGGGTACGGCGGCTCTCGCCCCTCGGGATCGCGTCGTCGAGGAAGCCGTAGGCGCGGACGAGTTCGGCCTCGACGGCGTCGTCGTGGTGCCGCGTGGCCCGCTGCTTGGCCGCGCGCCACCAGTCGTTGATGTCGCCCCAGCCGGGCGCCGACAGAGAGCCGCCGAAGTGCTGCACGGACAGCGCGGCCACCAGGTTCGCGAAGGCCAGGCGCTGGGACAGCGGCCAGTCCCGGAGGGTGCCGGCGATGAAGCCCGCGGTGAAGACGTCACCCGCGCCGGTGGGGTCGAGCGCCGCCACCCGGACGGCGGGGGCGGCGGCGCTCTCCCCGGTGGCCGCGTCGATGGCCAGGGCGCCGTCCGCGCCGCAGGTGACCACGACTACCGGCACCCGGTCGGCCAGCCGGCGAAGGGCGTCGGCCGGGGTGTCGGCGCGGGTGTAGCGCATCGCCTCGACGGCGTTGGGCAGGAAGGCGTGGCAGTCGTCGAGCACGGCCAGCACCCCGGTGGACCAGGTGGCGGTGTCGTCCCAGCCGACGTCGGCGAAGACCAGGGTGCCCCCGGCCCGGGCGCGGCGCACCCACGGAGCCGGTTCCCTGCCGACGCTGAGGAACGCGCTGCGGGCCGCGGGGAGTTCACCGACCAGGCCGTCGGCGCCGACCGGCGCGGGATGCCCGTGGGTGATCATGCTGCGGTCCCGTTCGTAGGCCAGCGAGACGGTCACCGGGGAGTGCCAGTCGTCGACGCGGCGGGAGGCCGACAGGTCGATGTCCTCCTGCTCGGCGAGGATCTGCCAGCAGAAGTCGCCGTACACGTCGGAGCTGAGCGCGGTGCCGAGGCCGGTGCGTACCCCCAACCGGCGGGCCGCCACGGCGAGGTTGGCGATGCCGCCGGGGCAGGAACCCATCCCCGGCGCCCAGACCTCGACCCCCGGTTCGGGCAGGGCGGTCAGGCCGGTGAAGACGATGTCGAGGAAGACCACGCCGGAGACGAACAGATCAAGCGGTGGCGTAGCGGCCACCGGGCCCGTGGCGTCCGGACCGGACGGGCCGGCGGGGAACGATGGGCTGATCAAGACGATCCCTTCGAAAGGGGCGCGGGGACGGATGTCCGGCGGTTCCGCCCGCTCCGGGGTTGATCACGCTCAATTGGAGCAAGTTCAACAGCGCCGGGCCGGCCTGTCAATGAACCTTTTCAACCTCCCCTGCGGTCCGACGGTGGCGGAGATCGAAGGTGGGGCGCGGGCGCCGCGGGGTTCGGGGTGAAAAAGGTTCGATGGGTTCGGGGCCCCTCCGGCGGGCCCGCGTTCGCCGGCCGGTCAGCTCCGGGTGGCCACCGGTTCGCCGCCCGCTCGTGTGCTGGCCGCCCGGGGTTCACCGGGGCGCCGGTTGGCGCACCTAGCCTCGCCGGCATGTCCAGCACCCCCGAGGTGAGCGTGGTGATCCCCACCCGTTCCCGGCCCGATCTGGTGACCCGAGCCGTCCGCAGCGCGCTGGCGCAGACGGTGCGGGACATCGAGATCATCGTGGTTGTCGACGGACCCGACGACGGCACCGTCGCGGCGCTCGACCGGCTGGCCGACCCCCGGGTGCGGACCGTCACCCTGGCCACCTCCGGTGGCGCGCCGAACGCCCGCAACGTCGGCGCGTGGCACGCCCGAGCCCGCTGGACGGCGCTGTTGGACGACGACGACGAGTGGCTGCCGGACAAGCTCGCCGTGCAGTTGGCGATCGCCACCGGCACGGTCGCTCCGGCGCCGATCGTGGCCTGCCAACTGATCAACCGGACGCCCCGCGCGGAGTTCGTCATGCCGCGCCGGCTGCCCGCGCCCGGCGAGCCGCTGAGCGAGTACTTCACGGTGCGACGTGGACTGTTCCACGGCGACGGTTTCATCCAGACGTCCACGATCATGGCACCGACCGAGCTGTTCCGGGCGGTGCCGTTCACCGTCGGGTTGCGCCGGCAGCAGGAGTTGGACTGGGCCCTGCGGGCGGTGCGGTACGACGGCGCCGAGCTGACCATCGCCGCGCGGCCCCTGGTGGTCTGGCACCAGGACGAGGACCGGCCACGGATCAGCCTGGAGGCGCCCTGGCAGGAGCAGTTGGACTGGTTGCGTACGGCCCGGCACCTGTTCACCCCGCGGGCGTACGCCGCCTTCACGATGAGCGTGGTCAGCTCGATGGCGGCGCAGACCCGCAGTTGGAGGGTGTTCGGCACGCTGCTGGCCGAGGCCCGCCGGCACGGGCGGCCCGCCGTCATCGACTACCTGACGTTCCTGCAGATCTGGCTGCTTCCGCCGGGGCTGCGGCACACCCTGCGCGATCTGGTGCTGGGGCGCGGCCGGTCCCGTGGTCAGGCGTCCACCGAGGAGCCGGACCGGGTGGCGGCCCGGTCGTGACGAGCGGTGACGTGGCGGCCGGCGGTTCCGGACGGCGGCTGGTGATCTGGCGCAGTTGCCTCCTCCCCGGCTCCGAGACCTTCGTCCGGAACCACGGCGCCGCGTTGGCCACCTGGCAGCCCAGGTACCTCGGCGCGGTCCGGGTGGACTCGGACCTGGCCTCGGACAGCGATGTGATCGTCTACCCGGACACCCCGGCCGGGCGGCGCGGCTGGCTGGGGCTTCGGCTCACCGGGCGGTCGGCGCGGCTGCGCGCGGCGCTGGCCGGCCTCGCCCCCGACCTGGTACACGCCCACTTCGGCGGCGACGGCCGGCTGATCAGCCGGACCACCGAACGGCTCGGCATCCCGCTGGTCATCACGGTGCACGGGCTGGACGTGACCCGGCAGGCCGCCGCCACCGGCCCGCGCGGGCTGCGGCACCGCCGGAACCTGCGGACGGCGTTCGGGCGCGCCGCGCTGATCCTCGCGGTGTCGGGGCCGATCCGCGACCGGGTGCTGGCGCTGGGCGCGGACCCGGCGAAGGTGCTGGTCCACCACACCGGGGTGCCGATCCCACCGGTCCCGCCGCCGGCGCCCAAGCGCTGGGATGTCGTGTTCGTGGGCCGGTTCGTCGAGAAGAAGGGCGTGGACGACCTGATCGCCGCGCTCGCCCGGTCCGGGGCGGCCCGCGCGGTGCTCATCGGCGCGGGCCCGTTGCAGGGTGAGCTGCGGCAGCGGGCGGCCCGGCTCGGGCTGGCCGCCACGTTCCTCGGCGCCCAACCCCCGGCGGTGGTGGCCCGGCACGTCGCCGAGGCGCGGATCCTCGTCGCCCCGTCGAAGACGGCGGCGGACGGCGACACCGAGGGACTGCCCACCACCATCCTGGAGGCCGCGAGCCTGGGTGTTCCGGTGGTCTCGACGTACCACGGTGGTATCCCGGAGGCGGTGCTGCCCGACCGGACCGGCCTGCTCTGCCCGGAGGCGGACCCGGTGGCCCTGGCCGCCGCCATCGACCGGCTGCTCGCCGACGACGGCCTGCGGGACCGGCTCGGCCGGCAGGCCCGGCAGCACGTCACCGAGGCGTTCGACCTGCGTGTCCAGTCGCGCCGGCTGGAGTCGCTGTACGACGCCGTCGCCGACTCCCGTCGCGGCACCCTGACCCGCCGACCGCGCTGAGACCAGGCCGACCTGGTCTCAGCCGGGGTGGATCCGCCGGACCACGGCGCGGGCCGACCGGCGCGCCGCGCGGGCACCGCCGATCAGGGCTCGGCCCGCTCGGGCCGGCCCGGCGGCGCTGAGCAGGTCGATGGTGCGCCGGGCGGCGGTCAGTTCGGTGTTGCGCGCGGCCACCTCCCGCTCCCAGCTGCGCGCCTCGGCCCGGGCCTCGGCCAGTTCGGCGGTCAGCCGGTCCCGGATCGCCAGCAGTTCCCGGACGGACCGGTTCGCCGGCCGGTCCGGCTCGGCGCCGGCCGGTCGCGACGGCGCCGACTCCCGGTCGGCGAGCGCGACCAGGGTACGGGCCAACCCGGACAGGTCACCGTAGGCCGGCCACGGGTGGGGATGGTCGGCGCCGAGCAGTGTCGCCGCGAACCCGCGCCGCGCCTCATCCGGCTCGCCGGCCGGGGCCAGCGGGGTCAACTCGCCGTCGGGCCCGACGATCACCTGATCGGCCGGTACCCCGGCGGCGCTGCCCGCCTGCCAGGTGGTCAGCAGCCCGCGCAGCCTCGGCAGGTCCCGCCCGAGGCACGCCGCCAGCAGCAGCCGGCGCAGCGTCTGGCCGGTCGGCACCGGCTCGGCCGCGCGGGCGTCGACGGCCCGGCGGAGCCAGTCCCGTCCCGTCCCGCGATGCAGCAGGTGGGTGACCGGGCCGGCGGTCACCACGCCGGCCGGCGGGGGCGGCCCCGCCGACCCGGTCGGTCCGCCCTCGCGGTGGCACACCAGCACCCAGCCCGGGGCGAGTTCGGTCGCGGCGCCGTGCCGCAGCGCGGTCACGGCCAGCCGGACCGGGTCGGTGAGCACGTCCTCCGCCGGAGCGCAGGCGGCGCTCAGGGCGGCTTCGAGGAACCCGTCGAGGCCGTCCTCGGCCAGGATGTCGGGCCCGAGCAGCACCGTGGGCGCCGTCGGCGTCGGGTAGCCGGCATAACTGCCGGCCACCGCGAATCCGGCCACGGCCAGCCGGGACGACAGTCGGGCCAGGCCGGCGGGCCGGGCCGGATCACACTCGGCCGGCACCCCCCAGTCCGAGTCGGTGGACCCGGCCGGCAGCGCGACCAGCCGGTGCAGACCGAGCAGGTTCTCCATCCCGAGCAGGAGCCGGCCGCCGGGCCGGACGGCCGCCGCCAGCAGATCCAGGGCGTCCGCCCAGGGCAGCTCCGCGCCCTCCACCGAGCAGAGCCGCCCGAGTCCGTCGAGGGCGATCACCGTGTCGTACGGGGGGTCCACGGGCAGCTTTTCCGGTCCGCCGCAGCAGACCGTCACCTCCGGACGGTCCCGGTACCGCTCGGCCAGCGCCTCGGCGTCCGGGACCCCCCGCACCAGCAGCGTGACCTCGGTGGCTGGCAGCCGGTCGACAAGGCCCGGCTCGTGCGGCCCGGCGACCAGGGTGCGACCGTGCGCCATGGCCAGCACCGGGGCGAGGGCCGGCCCGCGCACCGGTCCCGGCCCGTGCCGGCCGTCGAGGTCCGACCACACCAGCATCTCCCCACCGATCAGGCGTACGGTCACCGGGCGGTCCTCCTGTCGACGCGGCGTGCGGCCACCGGGCGGTGATGTGCTGCGTTCACGGCCACCGGGCGGTGACCGGCTCGGTTCAGGGTCACCGGGCGGTGACCGGCTCGGTTCAGGGTCACCGGGCGTTCCCGGCGGCGGAGCCGGCGTGTGACGCGGACGGCCGGTGTCGGGGCCAGCGGAACAGCTCGCGCAGTTCGGCCGGGGCCGCCAACCGGTCGGCGCCCAGCTCGGTCACCGCGATCTCACGCGCCATCGCCGGGTCGACGTGCTCACCGTGCAGCTCAGCCCACTGGCGGCGGATCCGGGCCTGGCCACCGAACCGCGGATCCTCCCGTTCGAGTCGCATCGGGTCGCCGTACACCGCGGGTTCGCAGCCGGCGAGGATGCCGTAGAGGACCGCGCTGCCGAGCCGGTTGGACGCCACCCGGCGGTGCCGGCGCAGCTCGGCCAGCTGCCGGTCCAGGAAGTACGGGTCGAGGTCACGCCACTGACCGCCCCGGTAGCCGTGGCAGATGACCCGGAAGCCCGCCCGCTCGTACCGCCGCCGCAGCCGCCCGGACTGGTACTCCTGCCAGTACAGACAGATCGTCACCGGGCCGGGCTCCACCTCCCGGATCGTGGCGATGAGCCGGCCGTGGTCGCCGCTGACCCGCTGGCCCTCCCAGCCGTGGAACGGGTACCAGATGGTGCCCTCCCGGCCCGCCCCGGGTGTCCCCGCCGGGGCGCTGACGGAACCGGCATCCGGCGCCGGCAGCTGGGCGGCCGGCGCCGACCGGCCGGGATCCGCCGGTGACCGGTGAGGGTCCGGCATCGACAGGTGGGCGACCGACGCCGACCGGCCGGGATCCGCCGGTGACCGGTGAGGGTCCGGCATCGGCAGGTGGGAATCCGGCGATCCTGACGCCCGCCCCGGTTCGGGCGTCATCCGCAGCAGGTAGGCCCAGGGCGAGCCGACCACGTAACCCCGTCGGCGGCCCAGCGACCAGGCG
Organism: Plantactinospora sp. A48; assembly: GCF_055793945.1. Classification (NCBI taxonomy): domain Bacteria; kingdom Bacillati; phylum Actinomycetota; class Actinomycetes; order Micromonosporales; family Micromonosporaceae; genus Plantactinospora; species Plantactinospora sp. A48. Next base: position 16,965 of record NZ_JBTIXF010000031.1, read on the forward strand.
CGGCGGCGGGTCCGCTCGGACCAGAGGAAGACCGGGACGCCGGGCACGAACTCGTGGTCAGCCGCCAGCCCGTCACCGATGTTCCAGCCGTGCTGGAGATAACCGTGGATGTGCGGCGGATCGAGGTCCACCCCGCAGTAGCGGGCCAGGACGTACGAGTGCCCGTAGTAGTGGTTGGCGTGATGCACGACTCAGTCCGCGCTCCCGCTCGACATCGACAACACTGCCGCCCCAACCGTCACCCGCCCGCGGTGATCTCCCGCACCGATCCGGCCTCCGACTGTGTCGAGCGTGGGTGTCGGCCCGGTGAAGCCTCGGCCACGTGTCGGCGACGGCTCCGCGAACGCCGGGCGGAACGCGCCGGCTCAGCCGATGTCGCGGAATCTGGGCAGCACCTCGTCGGCCAGGCGCTGGGTGAACTCGACGGGGTGCCGGTCCGGCATCGTCTGCACCTCGGTCACCCCCAACCCCGCGTACGCCTCGACCTCGGCCAGCCAGCCGTCGACGTCGGTCAGCACCTGCCGGGTGACCAGCACGGTCTTGGTGATCGAGTCGTAGTCGCGGCCCTCGTTGGCGCAGTGCTGGCGCAGCACGTCGAGCTTTGCCGCCACCTCGTCGGGTGAGGTGCCGAACAGGTTGCAGGCGTCGGCGTACCGGGCGACCAGGCGCAGCGTCTTCTTCTCGCCGCCGCCACCGATCATGATCGGCGGGTGGGGGCGGGTCAGTGGTTGGGGCGAGCTGAGCGTCTCGGTCAACCGGTAGTGCCGGCCCTCGAACGGTCCGTCGTCGTCGCTCCACATCTGGAGGCAGATCCGCAGGGTCTCCTCCAGCCGTTCGAACCGCTCCGCCACCGGCACCACGGGCACCCCCAGGCCGCGCTGCTCGCGTTCGTACCAGGAGGCACCGATGCCGAGCCGGGCCCGGCCGCCGGACAGCACGTCGAGGGTGCTCACGATCTTGGCCAGCGTGCCCGGATACCGGTGCGTCACCCCGGTGACCAGCACACCGAGGGTCATCCGTTCGGTCAGCGCGGCGACGTAGCCCAGCGTGGTGTACGCCTCCAGCATCGGCTCACCGGCGGACGCGACGGCCTCCATCTGGAAGTAGTGGTCCATCACGGTGAACGATCCGACGCCCGCGCTCTCGGCGAGCCGCGCGGTCTCGGCGATGGTCGACGCGATCGCCGCCGGGTCGGCCGGTGTGGTGAAGTTCCAGTAGTGCAGGCCAAGCTTCATCCCTGGACACCTCCACCCCCGAGCCTAGGCCGTGACCTGGTCGAACGCCGGAATGTTCGGATGCGGAGATCCGGCGGTGTCCGTACCGTCGGTCACCGGTCGGGGGCGGTCGGCTGGCGCGCGTCGTAGGCGGCCCGCGCCGCGGTGATCGCCGCCCGGTGGTGGTCGGCCCACTCCGTCAGCCGGACCAGTGAGTCGTACAGCTCCTGGGCCATCTCCGTGGTGGCGTACTCGACCCGGGGCGGGACGGCGGGGTACACGGTCCGGGTCAGCAGCCCGTCCCGTTCCAGGTTCCGCAGGGTGAGCGTCAACATCCGCCGGCTGATGCCCTCGATCCGCCGTTCCAGCTCGGTGAACCGGATCGGCCCCTGGCTCGCCTCGATGATGACGCCGACGCTCCACTTGCCGCCGACCCGGTCGAGCACCTCCCGGACCGTGCAGGCGGTGGCATGGGGATCCGGCTCGCAGGCATGACCGTTGCACGGGGACATCCAGCTCTGCTCCTTACGCCGACCCCATGGTCACATGTCCACGGGTCCGTTAACAAGGCGCGTCCCCGCAGGTCACGCCCGCGTTCCTCAGCGGCCCCGGCATCAGTGGCTGAGTCGGCGGTCAGGACCCGCGAGGGGCGCGTCGGAGGGCGGCTCAGGGCGTACCGGCCGGAGCCGGGACCACCGGCGCGGACCAGTCGATCGTGTAGCGCTGGTCGGGGCCGAGGGTCCGCTCCGGGTTCATCGCCACCCGCATGATCGGTCCCAGCACCAGCGGCATGACGGCTCGGGCCAGTCGGCCCGGCGCCTTGGCCTGGTTGATCCGGGCGGCCCGCGCGGCGATCCGCTCGACCCGGGGCCGGCGCAGCCGTTCGTACGTCGCGAACGCCGACGGCGCGTCGGGCAGGTCCCGCAGGCAACGGGCGAGCTGCACGGCGCTCTCGATGGCCAGCGACGCGCCCTGCCCGGAGCTGTTGGACGGGGCGTGTACGGCGTCACCCACCAGCACCATCCGGCCCCGGTGCCAGTGCGGCACCGGCGGCATGATGTGCATCGACCCGACGGCGTTCACGGTCTCGGGATCGGTGCTGCGCAGCAGGTCCCGCGCGGGCTCGTCGGCGCCGTACGCGTCGAGCAGCCGGCGGGCCCACTCGGCCGGCGGGACCGCGCGGGCCTCGGTCAGGCTCATCGGCCGCTGCTGGGGAAGGTTGACCCCCCACCGGGTACCGCCGCCCGCCTCCGGCCCGTAGAGGTAGTAGCCGCCCTTGCCGAAGGCGAAGGTCAGGCTTCCGGGCGGGGTGTCGACCTCGTGCCGGGCGACCGACTCGAAGCCGAGCAGCCCGGTGTAGTGCGGTCCCGGGGCGGCCGGGTCGATGAGCCGGCGCACGGTCGACCAGACGCCGTCCGCGCCGACCAGGATGTCGGCGCTGGCGCTGGTGCCGTCGGCGAACTCGGCGGTGATCCCCGGGCCGTCCTCCCGGACGGCGGTCAGCCGCCGGCCGTACTCGACGCGGACGCCCTCGGCGGTGGCCTGGTCGTGCAGCAGCCGGTGCACGGTGTTGCGGTGGACCAGTCGCAGCGGCGGGAGGCCGGCCAGGCTGGGCAGGTCGACCCGTTTGCGGCCGATCGCCATCGCGGTGCTGGTGATCGGGCTGGCGGCGGCGATCACCGCCTCGTCGGCGCCGACGGTCCGCAGCGCGGCGACGCCGTTGGGCGCCAGCGCGATGGTGCCGCCGATCCCGCCTGCGGTGCTCGGGTACGCCTCGTAGACGGTCGCCGTGATGCCGGCGCGGCGCAGCGCCAGCGCGGTGACCGGGCCGGCGATGCCGGCGCCGATGACGATGGCGGTTCGTACGTCGGACATGGGTGTCCCCCTCGTGGTGGGTCGCGGTGTGCGCGAACCACCCCGGGAGACGGCCGGCTATCCTCGTGGTTGCCGCCTCGTGCCGAGCGCCTTCCCAGGTGTGGTTCGAGGTCCCGGACCCCGGCGTGGTGTTGGCGCACCGCACCGGGGTCCGTCTTCTTGTGGCCCTCCGGGGCCGACTCGCGCCGGCCCCGGGTGTACTCGTAGGCGAGTATACATGAACGAGTACTCGCCTACGGGGCTCAGACCTCCACCCAGCCGTGCGACCGGGCGTGCTCGACCAGCCGGTCCCGGATCTGCGTGATCTGCGCGCCCGTCAACGACGGCACCTGCTGCACCAGCAGCTCGGTCAGCTCCGTGAAGTACTCGCGCGGCGTGAGCACGTCGCACATGCCGTCGTCGTCACCCGCCGGCGCCACCTTGGGCCGGGTCTCCCCGGCGGGCCGCTCCCCCACCCGGGGCGGCAGCGCGGTGTTCAGCAGCCGCACCGAGGCCACCTTCAGGCCGCGCTCACCCTGCTCCACCTCGTATTCGACCTGCATCCCGGAATGCACCAGATGCCGCTGGTCGCCGAAGTCATTCGCGTGCACGAACACGTCCTCACCCCCGGCGGACGGCGCGATGAACCCGTAACCGCGTACGTCGTCGAACCGGAGGATCCTGCCAACAGAAGCCACACAAACCACCCCACCCGTACGTCAATACCAACCCAGCGCGACCATCCGCCGACCGGCGGGGGTCGCGGACGGAATCTATCGCAGTTCGGGCGGCCGACGGCGGGCTAGACCTCGGCGGCCGGAGACATGCTCCGGTCGAGCACGGCGGCCGCCCGAGCCTCGGCCAGCCGGTGCCCCAGCGACCGGTGGATGGCCAGCGCCTCGCGGGCCAGCCGACGGGCCTGCGCCGGTTCACCGGCGGCGAGCCGCAGCTCCGCGAGAAGCGTCAACGCCTGGCCCTCCTCCAGCCGGTAGCCGGCGACCCGGCTGACCTTCCTGGCCGAACCGGCGTACGGTGCGGCCCGGTGCTGGTCCGCCAGCGCCAGGTGGGCCGTGGCCAGGCCGAGCAGGGCGCCGCACTCCGGCCGGCGGTTGTCCGTGGCGCGGGCCAGCCGCAACGCCGCCCGGTGGTACGAGACGGCCAGGCGGTGCTGTCCCAGCCGGTGCCGGACCGCGCCGAGCACGTTCAGCACCAGGGCGGCAGTGCCGCGGTCCTCGGCCTGCCGGACCAGGCCGAGCGCCCGCTGAGCGTGCCGGACGGCGCGACGCGGGTCCTCAAGGTCGGCGTACAGCGCACCGAGTTCCAGCAGCGCGACCGCCTGGCCGCGCAGGTAGCCGAACTCCTGGAGGATCGCTAGCGCGCCGGTCAGGTTGGTCTGCGCCGCGGTCAGGTCGCCCCGAAAGCGGTCGACGACGCCCAGGTTGATCATGGTGGCCGCCTCGCCGGACCGGCTGCGGTTCCGCCGGTACAGCACGAGCGCCTGCCGGAGGTAACCGGTGGCGTCCGCCAGCCGGCCCAACTGGAGGTGTACGGAGCCGAGATTGTTCAGGTTCACCGCCTCGCTTTTCGTGGCGCCGAGCCGACGGTTGATGGCGATGGCCTCGTTGATCTGCGTCGCCGCCCGGCCCGGCTGCCCCTGCCGCAGCCGGATCAGGCCGAGCTTGCCCAACGCGGACGCCTCCCCCTCGAGCCAGCCGCACCGCCGGCTCAGTTCCAAACTCTCACCCAGATATCGGCTGGTCTGGGCCCGGGCGCCGTCGGAGGTGAAGGCGAGCATTCCGAGGTTCAGCCTGGTCGCCGCCTGGGCCCGCACGTCGGTGCCGCCCACGGCGGCCGCGTCGGCCGCTTCGGCCACCACCCGCCAGTCAACCAGCGCGGACCGGGCCATGAAGTATCCCCGCAGTTCGTCGGCCAGCTGCCAGGCCAGCTCGGGGACACCGAGGGCGACCGCCTGGGTGACCGCCGCGACGAGCCGGACCCGGGATCCGTCCAGCCAGGACAGCGCGGCCGGGGCGGCGTCGAAGACACCGGGACGGGCCACCGGGGTGGCGAGCCGGACCAGATCGGGATAGAGCAACCTGGTCGCGTCCGTCACGTGTTCGAGCAGGTCGTCGTACCAACGCCGCACGGCGGTCCCGCGGTCCCGCGCCGGCTCCTCGACGGCGGCCGTCGCCAGGGCGTACTCCCGGACGAGATCGTGGAACGTGTACCACTCCCGGCCGCGCTGCTGGAGCAGGTTCGCGCTGACGAGCCGGTCCACCATCCGACGGGTCTCCTCGGCCGGCAGGTCGAGCATGACGGCGGCGTCCCGGGCCCGCACGGTCGGTGTCGGCACCATGGCCAGCAGCCGGAACAGCCGGCGAACCGGATCGGGCAGCGAGCGGTAGCTGTGGTCGAAGGCGAGGCGCACTGCCACGGTCTCGTCGCCGTCCACGCTGAGCCGGCCCAGCCGGTCGGGCCGGCCGAGTTCGGTGAGGTGTTCGGTCAGGGTCAACTCCGGCCGGAGGGTGACGTTCGCCGCCGCTATCCGCAACGCCAGTGGCAACCAGCCGCACAGTTCCGCCAACGAGGCCACCGCCCGGGGCTGGCTCCGGGCCCGTTCGGCGCCGATCATCCGTTCCACCAGCCACTGTGCGTCGGCGTCGGTGAGGACGTCCAGGCGGAGCTGCCCGGCGCCGTCCGTGGCGACCAGACCCGCCAACCGGTCCCGGCTGGTCACCAGGACCCGGGCCGGGCCGCCGCCGGGCAGCAGCGGCCGGATCTGGCCCGCCGTCCGGGCGTTGTCCAACAGCACCAGGATGCGCCGGCCGGCGACCAGCGACCGATAGAGCGCGGCCGCGCTGACCTCGTCGGCCGGTACGCCCTGATCGGTCTGCCCCAGCCCGGTGAGCAGCCGGGTGAGCGCTTCGATGGTGGTCATCGGTCGGGACGGGCCGAATCCCTGCAGGTCGAGGTAGAGCTGGCCGTCCGGGAAACTGTCGGCGGCCCGGTGTGCCCAGTGCAGGGCCAGGGCCGTCTTCCCGACACCGGCCAGTCCAGCCACGACGGTCACCGGATGGCCGTCCGCCCGCGCGTGCCACTGGTCCAGCCGGGCCAGTTCGGGCCGCCGGCCCACGAAGCCGTACGGGGCGCTGGGCAGTTGCCGGGGGGCCGGGCGCGGCGGCACCGGCCCGGCGGTCCGGGCCGATCCGGTCAGCGCGGTGTCCGCCGCGAGGATCTGCCGGTGCAGCGTCTCCAGGGACGGGCCGGGGTCGGCGCCCAGCTCCCCGACGAGTCGGGCGCGGAGTTGACGGTAGTGCGCCAGCGCGTCGGAGGGGCGCCCACTGCGGTACAGCGCGAGCATCGCCTGGCCGGCGATCCGTTCGTCGAGGGGATGCGCGTCGGCCAGCGCGGACAGCTCGCTGAGGACGTCGTGGTGCCGGCCGACCCGCAGTGCGACGTCGATCCGGTCGAGCGTCGCGGCGAACCGCTGCTCGGCCAGGTGCCTACGGAAGGCGTCGAACCACCCACCGGCCAGGCCGGCCAGCGCCTCGTCGCCGCGCCACAGGGACAGCGCCGCGTCGAACAGCTCCAGCGCCTGCCCGTCCCGGTCGGTCCGGGCCGCCTGGAGCAGCCGCTCGAACCGGTGTACGTCCACCGTCTCCGGGTCGGCCAGCAGCACATAGCCACCTGAACGTCGGGCGAGCTGGACATCGGAGCCGAGCGGCAACAGCTGCCGGAGCTTGGACAGGTAGCCGTAGAGAGTCGCCTGCGCCCGCCGCGGCGCCTCAGCGCCCCAGACCCGGTCGACCAGCTGCTCGGTTCGCAGTGGACGGTTGAGGTCGATGAGCAGGGCCGCGATCACCGAGCGCTGCCGGGAGTGACCCAGGTCGACCGGGCGGCCGTTGACGATCGCCTCGACGGTACCGAGCAGCCGGAACTCCATGACCCCCCGCAGTGTCGGCATCGGTGTCCGACGCCCGGCGGCGGACCGGGGCCGGCCTCGGCGCCACCGTATCGGCCACCACCGACGTTTCCTCGAACCCCCATGGCCCCGGACGGGGCCGGCCCCACCAGCCGTTCAAGGTTTGCTCAAGGTACGTCCAATCATGCCCGACCACCGTTGGTCTCCACGCGGCGGTCCATCGTGGACCGCTCGGAGCCGAGGAGAGCCATGAAGACGATCGTCCGGATCGGTGACGCGCTGCTGAACCGCCTCGCCCCCCGGATGCGGGCCGAGGCCGGCTGCATCCTGCTGTTCAAGTACCAGCTCGACAACAGCGACACGCTGTGCCGCTACATCTACGACAACTGCCCGGCCAAGACCGCGCCGTGCAACTGGTGACGAGTCCCACGGAAGGACCGGCTATGCGACTGCTGCACCATCTGGCCGACCGGATGCTGTCCCTGGTGGCGCCACGGGTGTCCGCCGAGGCGGGCTGCAGCTTCCTCTACTTCTCGTACTGCGTCTGCACCTCGACCTGCGTCAACTACTGCCAGGCCGTGTACGACAACTGCCCGAGCAGGATGATCTGCCGCTGAGCCGGCACCCGGGGCGGTCCGGTTCTCCTGACCGGGCCGCCCCGGCCGCCCCTTCCCGCGCCGAACAACCGGAGCAGCCATGTCCGCCAGCACCGCCCTGTTGCTCGTCCCCACCGTCATCGGCCTCGTCAACCTGCTCCTGGTCGTCGGTGTGATCCGCCGGCTGCGGGATCACGAGACGAGGTTGGCCGGCTTCGAGGCCGGCCCCGCCGTCCCGCTGGGTAGTCCGGTCGGAATGTTCTCGGCCACCTCCACCCGGGGGGTCAGGCTCAGCTCCGAGATGCTGCCCGCCCACGCCACGATCGGGGTCTTCGCGGCGGGGTGTGAACCGTGCCACCGGCAGTTGCCGGACTTCGTGGCGTACACCCGGCAGTTGACCGATCCGGTGGCCGTGGTGCTGACCGGCGGCGTGGACCACGCGGACCTCGTGGCCCGGCTGGAGGAGACCTGCCACGTCGTGGTCGAGCCGCCCGGCGGCCCGGTCAGCACCGCGCTGCGGGTGCCCGGAACCCCGACCCTGCTGCGGATCGAGAACGGTGTGGTGACCGCGGCCGAGTCGGCCGTCGACCGCCTCCTCGCGACCGCGGTGGCGACGCCGGCATGACCCGTGCGCCGTTCCGCTGGCCCCGCTGGCGGGGCGGGATCCGCTGGCCGCGGGGGCGGGGCGGGATCCGCGCCAGCCTCGGGATGGCGTGGCGGGCCGCGCCGCGACCGGTGGTCCTGCTGGGCCTGGTCACCCTCACCGGCGCGGCCGTTCCGGTCTGCTCCGCCTGGCTGCTCAAGACGCTGCTCGACCGGATCGCGACCGGTACGTCCGGGTTGACCGCGCTCGGCATGGGACTCTGCCTGCTCGGTCTCGTCCTGGGGGTGCTGCCCGAGACCAACAACTACCTGCGGGCCGAGTTGGGCCGGGCGACCGGCGCGAGCGCCACCGACCGGCTGTACTCCGCGCTGAACCAGTTGCCAGGTATCGCCCGGTTCGAGGACCCGGCCTTCATGGACCGGCTGCGGATCGCCAGCCAGTCCAGCGCGTCCACCCCGCCGCTGGTGGTCCAGGGCACGATCGCGCTGGTGGGCAGCCTGGTGACGATCGGCGGGTTCCTCGGCACGTTGATCACCGTCAGTCCCTGGATGGCGGCGGTCGTCCTGCTCGGCGCGGTCCCGGCGCTGCTGGCCGAGCTGGCCCTGGCCCGGCGCAAGGCCGCCATGCTCTGGCGGATCGGACCGACCGAACGGCGCGAGTTCTTCTACGCCGAGCTGATGGCCAACCTCGACGCGGCCAAGGAGCTGCGGTTGTTCGGCCTCGGCGGCTTCCTGCGGGACCGGCTGCTGACCCAACGGCGACAGGCCGACGCCGAGCGCCGGCGGATCGACCGGCGCGGTCTCCGGGTCCAGGCCGCGTTGGGACTGCTGTACGCCGCCATCAACGGCGGCGGGATCGTCTGGGCGGTCGGCAACGTACGCGGCGACACCGTCGGGGTCGGGGATGTGGCGATCTTCGTGGCGGCGGTCGCGGGCGTCCAGGCCGGCACCACCGCCCTGGTCAACCAGCTCGCCTCGACCCATCAGCAGTTACTGCTGTTCCGGCACTTCCAGGAGGTCGAGCGCACCGAACCCGACCTGGCCGTCCCGCCCCGGCCCACGCCCGTCCCGGTCCTGCGCACCGGCATCGAGCTGCGGGACGTGTGGTTCCGGTACGGTCCCGACTCGCCCTGGGTGCTGCGCGGAGTCGACCTGTCGGTCCCGCACGGCTGCGCGCTCGGCCTGGTCGGGCGCAACGGGTCGGGCAAGAGCACACTGGTCAAGCTGCTGTGCCGGTTCTACGACCCGCAACGCGGCAGCATCCGGTGGGACGGGGTCGACCTGCGGGACATGGACCCGGCCCGGCTGCGGGACCGGATCAGCGCGCTGTTCCAGGATTTCATGGTCTACGACCTGACCGCCGCCGAGAATGTCGGGCTGGGCGACCTCACCCGGATGGCCGACCGCGACGCGATCCGGTGGGCCGCCCGGGGCGCCGGCGTCGACGAGACGCTGGCCGCGCTCCCCCGGGGGTACGACACGCTGCTGAGCCGGACCTTCTTCGACACCGACGGGGAGGACACCGCGGACGGCACCCCATTGTCCGGCGGGCAGTGGCAGCGGGTGGCGCTGGCCCGGGCGATGCTGCGCGGCGAGCGCGATCTGTTGATCATGGATGAGCCCAGCGCCAGCCTCGACCCGGAGGCCGAGTACGACATCCACCGCCGGCTGCGCGACCACCGCACCGGCCGGACCAGCGTGCTCATCTCGCACCGGTTGGGCGCCCTGCGGGACGCCGACCGGCTCGCCGTCCTGGACCGGGGACGCATCGTCGAGCTGGGCACGCATGACGAACTGGTCGGCGCGGGCGGCTGCTACGCACGGCTGTTCGGCCTCCAGGCCTCGGGCTACCAGCCGGAACGGATCGAGGTGGTCTCGTGACCGCGTACCTGCCGGTGCTCCCGGCGCTGCTGCTGCTCGGCCTGCTCGGCTGGATCCGGCACCGGCTGATCGTCACGGAGGTACACGGGCCGAGCATGCTGCCCACGTACCGCGACGGCGACCGGTTGCTGACCCGCCGGGCCGGGCGTTCCCCGCTGCGACCCGGGCAGGTCGTGGTGCTGCGCAACCCCCGCCCGGCGGGCGTGCCCGGTTCGTCAACCGGTCCGCTGCTGGTCAAGCGCGTCGCGGCGGTCGCGGGCGACCGGCTCCCGCCGGACATGCCGGACCTCCCGCCGGACCTGCCGGACGGGCGCGTCCCGGCGGGCCACCTCGTGGTGCTGGGCGACAACCGGGCCCAGAGCCTGGACTCCCGGCAGCTGGGCCCCATCCCCGTCGGCAACATCGTGGGTACCGTCGTACGGCGGATGGCCGTCCCGACGAGGCGGCGTTCCCTGGATCGGGCGGACGGTTGCGTAGATTGATCGGATGACTGACGCGGCTACGGTCCTCTACCGGGTGGTCACCGACCGGGGAGAGCTGGTGCTCCGGGAGTCGGGCGGGCACCACGAGATCATCAGCAACGGCGTGTTCCTGATGGACAGCCGGGCCGGCACCTCGGAACGACTGCTGGTCAGCGCGGCGCTGGCGGCCGTACCGCCGGGTGCCCGGCTGCTGATCGGCGGCCTGGGCATGGGGTTCTCGCTGGCCGAGGCGGTGACCGCACCGGCGCGGCCCGCCGAGATCGTGGTGGTGGAGATCGAGGAGACACTGGTGGGCTGGCACCGCGGACCGCTCGCGGCGTACAGCGGGCACGCGCTCGACGACCCACGGGTCCGGGTGGTGGTCGCGGACCTGGTGTCCTGGCTCCGCTCCACCACCGAGGTCTTCGACGCGATCTGCCTGGACACCGACAACGGTCCCGACTGGACGGTCTTCGACCGGAACGCCGAACTGTACGACGACGCCGGCCTGGCGGCGCTGCGGTCCCGGCTCGCCGACGACGGTGTGCTGACGGTCTGGAGCGCCGCGGCCTCCCCCGGGTACGCCGCCCGGCTGGAAGCCACGATCGGACCGGTCAGCACCCACCGGGTCGAGGTCCCGCGCGGCGAACCCGACGTGGTGTACGTGGCCCGCCGGTTCAGGCCGGTCGACCCGCCGGTTCGGCCGGACTGAGCCCCGCGAGGGCCTGCTGCCGGTCGGCGAAGATCGGGAAGACCCCGTCCAGGTGCATGGTGTGCAGGACCGTCACCACGAACCGGGAGGGCGCGGCGAGGCAGAGGTCGCCGCCGCGCTGCCGCGCGTCCTGCCGGGCCCGGACCAGGACGCCGAGCCCGACCGGGTCGATCTGGTTGACGTCGGCGAGGTCGAGCACCACCCGGGGGCGGACCGCGACGGCCTCGGCCAACGCCCGGCGCAGCGGCTCCACCGCCGGACCGCGCAGGTCCCCGGCCGGTGCCACCACCGCGACGCCGGGCAGTACCGCAAGCCGCGGTCGCGGGCCGCCGGGTCCGACCCACACCGGGATGGCGACGGGCGCGGCGCCCGACCGACGGCCGACCGCCGCGCAGGACGGGCAGCGGTGCTGGCCGACGGCGAACGGCGAACCGGCCCAGCCGTGTTCGGCGATGACCGGCCAGACCACCCCGTCGGTCACCGCGGCCGAACCGGCCAACCGGTCGTGACCGCACCGGTCACAGATCAGGGTCACCGTGTCAGGTGCGCTGCCCGGTACGACCGTCATGGTGTCGTTCTCCTGTCCCGCCGCTCTCACCACGAGCCGGACGGGTCGCCGGTCGCGGCCGATGTTCCAACCTTCCGGCCCGTGATGTCGGCGCTACCCGACGTCAGCAGACAGCCTGCCGGACACCTGTGGCGATCGATTGGAGTTCTTATGACGGTTTCATGACGCGGATGCCCGTTCCCGAGGGGTCGACGGCGTTTGTCACGCCACGCCGTGGGCGCCGGCCCGTCCCGGCACCGCCGACCCGCTGCTCACGTTCCGGCGGTGAGCAGGTAGTCGTCCGCCTCGGGACTCCATCTCAGTTGGACGGCGCCGGTGGTCGCGGCCGCCTTGCAGAACTGGAGGAAACCCCGGTAGCCGAGTTTCTTCTCACTGAAGTCGGGCCGCGCCCGCAACATGTGGTTCTTCAGACCGGACAGCGCCACCGCGCCGTCCCGCTCGGCCAGGTCGACCACCACCGTACGCAACAGACCGAACGCCACCTCTCGATCGCCGTGCTCCGGCAGCGAGACCTCGGGGTCGCCCTTGGCCGGTCCCTCCGCCAACTCGACCACGTTGTGCGTGGCCAGGTGTCGCAGCAGTTCCCCGAAGGTGCGGAACCCGTAGTCGGACTCGCTGAACGTGGGATCCTTGCGCAACAGCGTGCGTTTCAACGTCGAGGCCGTCACCGCCCCGCTCGCGCTGCCCTGCAACCCGGCCACCGTCTGCGCCACCTGGACCGCGAGCGTGTCGGCGTCGCGTACCGGCTCCTCCACCTCCGGCTGCGACTCCGGTTCCGGCTCCGCGCGCTGCGGCTCGGCGCCCGCCGGTCGGCCGGGACGGGCCCGCCGGCTCCGGGTGGGGGTGAGGTCGACCCCCTCCAGCCGGTCGTAGTAGAGGAACTCGTCGCAGGCGGGCGGCAGCAACGCCGAGGTGGACTGCTCGACCCCGACGCCGATGACCCGCTTGTTCAGCTCCCGTAGCTTGTGTACCAGCGGGGTGAAATCGCTGTCCCCGGTGCAGATGACGAAGGTGGAGAGATAATCGCGTTCGAGGGCCAGTTCGACGGCGTCGACCGCCATCTTGATGTCGGCGGCGTTCTTCCGCGAGGCGCCCATGCGCTGCGGTATCTCGATGAGTTCGACATGCGACCGGGTGAGCATCCGCCGGTCCTCGTCGAAATACGACCAGTCGGCGTAGGCCCGACGGACCACGACCCGGCCACGCTCGGCGAGCGCGTCGGCGATGGGTCGGAAGTCGAACGGTATCCCATGGTGGTCGCGTGCCCCGAGGGCGAGGTTCTCGTAATCGAGGAAAAGGGCGATCCGGTCTTCTTGCTCCATGCGCGCCAGCCTAGGCGCCGAGCCGGGCCCGCCACGCCCCACGTCGACGGCACGCGGACCGCCATTCAGGGTGGTAATTGATTCGCCTTTCCGACACTAGCCAGGGCACCGGAAGGCTCCGGATACTGGAGCCTCGCCGATCTCGCCAGGAACGGATCGATCATGGAACGGGACGATCTTGACTTCAGCACGGAGCCACCCGAGTCCCGCAGCGCACTGCTGATCGACGCCGCGCGGCGGGTTGACGCGCTTTCCGGGCATCTCGGCGACGGGCCGCTCGACCCCGCCACGTCGTCACCCGGCCCCGCGGCCTCACCGGACGGCTTCGGTGACCTGCTCCGAGGCATCGCCGAGGACACCGTCGAGTTCGGCGCCTATCCGGACGTACTGCCGGTGCCCATCCTGGACCTGCCCAACGCGGACCGCACCTCCGCGGCGTGGCGCGCGGCGCTGGACGAGCGGTTCACCTTCTGGTGGGTCCGGCTCCCGGTGCTGCTGTTCCCACGCCGGGACTGGGCGTTCACCCGGCTGGAGATGCGGGTGCGGTTCAACCCGGACGAGCCGGAGCCGCGGCACCGGCCCAAGGCGTTCGACATCCTGCCGAACCGCCGGTTCGACACCGTGGTCGCGGCCGGCGCGGAACTCGACGTGGGGGTCGGTGCCGACGGGCACTTCTCGGTCCGCACCGGGACCCTCCCGCTGCCCGGCGGCACGGTCGGAGCGTCGGCGAGCGTGGCGGTGGGGACGGCGGTACGGCTGGACATCGTCCCGATCCGGTTCCGGATGGTGAAGGCCCGGGTGAACCACACGGCCGAAGGGCTGGACCAGGTCTTCTGGCGCCTCGACGGCGCGGAGTTCCTCGCCGAGAACCCCCCACAGCTCATCGTGATCCTCCAGGTGCCGAGGGAGGCCCAGGTCGTCCGGATGCAGGCCGCGATGCGGGCGTACCGGCGGTTCACGTTCTTCCCGGCCGGCCTCCAGGCGATGATCCGGCAGCTGCCGGCGGCGCTGCGTACGTTCTTCGCCCAGGGCGCGCCGATCGGGGCGGACGCCTCGTACGACCTGACCCCGGTGGTGAGGGGCGAGTGACGGATCTCCAGGTGGAGGAGTTCGTCGTCCAGGTCGGCTCGGATCGGCGGGTCACCGCGGCCTGGCAGCGCGCCGGTTCGAGCCAGTCCGTCTCCGACCAGTTGGACATCGACAACCTGCGCCAGCGCACGGTCGACGCGCTGGTGAACCTGCTGCGCAGCGGGCGGCTGCTACAGGTGCAGGAGCTGAGACTGCTCGGCGAGCACCTGTTCGTCACGCTGTTCGGCACCCCGGCGGTCCGGCCCGGTGACCGGGGCAACGAGGTCGGGCGGCTGCTGCGGCGGGCCATCCACAGTGACCCGACCGACGACGGTGGCGGCGGCCGGCTGCTGCGGGTGGTCCTCGAAATGGGGCCGGGGGCGGAATGGCTCGCCTCGTGGCCCTGGGAGTACCTGTACCTCCCGCCGGACCCGGCCTACCCGAACAGCGGGATCTTCCTCGGGGAGAGCCGCAAGTTCATGCTCACCCGCAAGTTGCCGCTGGCCGTGGAAGCCCGCGCGATCCAGGTACGGCCGCCGCTACGGGTGCTGTTCGTCGTGCTCAGCCCGGACAGCCTCGAACCCATCGAGTACGAAGCGGTGCTGGAGACGCTGCTGGACCTGCGGGACGCCGGCGACACCGCCCGGATCGACCTGCGGGTGCTCAGTCAGCGGCACCGACCCGACGGCACCCCCTATCCGGCCGACGACGACGCCGCGGTGCGGGCGACCTGGACGTCGTTCCTCACCAGCGTGGAGCAGTTCGACCCGCACATCGTGCACATCATCTCGCACGGGCGGTACTCGGAGACCAGTGACCACGGCCCGGGTGGCCAGATGGCCTTTCCCAGCGTCGACGCGAAGGCCGACTGGATCAGCGACCGGGACCTCGCCAACCAGCTCAACGAGAGTGGCAGCTCGTTACGGATGGTGTTCCTGCAGTCCTGCGAGTCGGCGGCCAGCTCGCCGAACGCGTACCACGTGATCTCGGGCCTGGCCCAGTCGCTGGCCCAGAAGAACATCCCGGCGGTCGTCGCCATGCACTTCCGGATCCAGAGCCTGCTCGCCAACACGTTCGCCCAGGCGTTCTACCGGACGCTCGTCGCCCACCACCCGATCGAGGTCGCCATGCACGCGGCCCGCCGACAGCTCTACCTCAGCGGCATCACCGACGAGTCGCACCGCAGCGGGTTCGGGCTGCCGGTGCTGTACCTGCGGGAGTCGAGCCCCCTGCTCAGCCCGGCGCTGGTGCCGGTGTCGGCGATCGGGACCGGTGGCGCGCGGGTCGCCGGGCACGACGAGACCGGCGGCACCCAGGTGCTGCTGGGCGCGAGCCGGCCCGACCGGACCGCGCGGGACTGGCCCGTTCAGCGCCCGGCGTCCGGTACGGAGGACCGGTGGTGAACGCGACCTCGCCGGCCCCGCCGCACCCGGTCGACAGCGGGCTGCCCCGAATCGTGCCGATCCTGCTCACGCTTGGACGCTCGCTGACCGAGCACGGCCGGTACGCCGAGGCCGCCGACGCGCTGCGGCGGGCGCTGGCCGAACCGGAGGACAAGCCGGTCGCGCAGGTGCTGGTCGCCCTCGTGGAGGCGCTGATCGCGGCCGACGACCGGGAGGCGGCGCTGCGAATCGTGCTCGAACACGCCCGCGCCACCCCGGCGGCGGTGCTGCCGGCGCTACCCCGGCTGGCCGGACTGCGCCGGACGACGCTGCGCCCCGTCGCCGATCTCATCTCGGCCCCGGGCTGGGCGGCGGTGGTCGGCTCCCCCGGCACCGACCCGGCCACCCGGTGCCGGTTGCTCGCCTTCCTCGTCCGGGCCCGACTGGCCCTGCCCGATCCGACCGGCGCGGCCGAGCTGCTCGCCGTCGACGACGACCTCGCCGCGGGTGACCAGGAACTGCTCATGCTGGGCGGGGACGTTCAGCTCAGCCTGCGGAGGCTGGACGACGCGGTGGAGTCGCTGCTGCGCGCCGCGGCGCTGCCCGGCGACCTGACCGCCGCGATCGAGCTGCGGCTCGCCCGGCTCTACGAGCAACTGGCCCGGCCGGACGACGCACTGCGGCACCTCGACGCCGCGCGGCGGGCCGGGGAGGACACCGACGCCGGGTACGCGGTGCGGACCCTGGCGCTGTTGCAGCTCGGCGACGTCGAGGGGGCGGGTGCCGCGTACGAGCAGGCCCGGCTCCGGGACCCGGACTCGGTCCCGACGACCCACGCCGGCGCCTGCCTGCGCCTGGCGACCCGGGACTACCCCCTGGCCCGGGCCGTCGCCGACACCGGTCTCAGCCGGCATCCGGACGACAACCGGCTGTCCTTCCTGCGGTTCCAGGCGATCGTCGAGGCCGGCGAGGATCTGGTCGGCATCGAGCACCGCCTGTCGCGCTTCCTCAGCCGCATGCCGCCGGCCGACCTCGCGGAGTGTCTGGAACGCTGCCGGCGGATCCGCCGGCCCGACGACCCGGCGCTGCACTACTTCCTCGGCGTGGTGGACCTGGCGCTGCACCGCCCGGCCGAGGCCCTGCGGGCGGCGGACGCCGCGCTGTCGGCGCTCGACGGCCGGACCGACCCGGTCGAGCTGCCGGCCCGGCGACTGCGCGCCCTGCTGCTGGAGCCGCTGCTGCCCGCCGAGGCCGGCGCCGAGTACGAACGCGCCGGGCGGCTCGCCTCCGACCAGGGCAGCCTGGAGCTGACCGGGCAGCTGCTCGGCACGGCCGCCGGGCTGGGTGAACTCGCGCCGATCTCGCTGTTCATCCTGGCCGACGCGCTCCAGGCCACCTGCTTCGTGCCGACCGAGCCCAACCGGATCGACCGCGACCAGCTCCAGCGCGCGCTGGAGACCTGGGAGGCGGGGTTCCGCGCCGCGCCGCCGGATCCCGAGGACGCGTGGGCCTATCTCGCCCGGGCCAGGATCAGCCTGCACCAGTCCCGGATCGAGGCGGACCCGCTGCCCCGGATCGCCGAGGCGGCCGTGTGGTCGCAGTGCTACGACGCGCTGGCCGAGAACAGTGACGTCTCGTACAACACGCACGTCGCGATCACCGCGCTGCTCGGCTGCTACGGCGTCCGGCGCGAGGTCACGGCGGCGGCCGTGCGCCGTCCCGGGGGCGCCGGACGGTTCGTGCCCGGCGGGGAGGCGCTGGCGACCGCCGGGGCCAACGCCGGCGACCTGACGATGCTCGCCGAGGGCGTCGATCGGCTGGCCGGTGAGGGCGATGCCGACCTGTGGCGCAACTACCGGGCCCGGCAGGCCGTCCTGCTGGGCGACGGCGCGAGCGCCCTGGCCGCGCTGGACGAGGTGTCGGTGGAGCAGCGGGGCGAGCCGTACCACCTGTGGTGGCGGGCCCTCGCGTACTGGCTGGTGGACGACGTGGAAGGGCTGGACCGCACCTTCGCCGCCGCGGCGTCCGCGACGGCGTGGGACGGCATCGGCGTCTGGATGCACCTGTTCGCCGGCGCTCCGCAGCGCGCCCTGCAACAGCTGGGTGGGCTGGGCGACGAGTACAGCTGGAGCACGGACGTGGCCTTCGAGGCGGCGCTGTGCCGGCTCGCCGAGGGCTCCGGCCTGGCTCCGGGTTCCGGCGAGGACACAAGGGACGGCTCCGGCGAGGACACCCGGGTCGGCGACCCGGACGAGGCCGAGGCGCTCCGGCACGCCCGGACCTGCCGCTCGTTCGAGGACTCCACCCACCTGCCGATGCTGGCCGGCATCCTGGGCCGGCGCTATCCACGGTCGGCCGCCGTGTTCGACCGGATCGCCGCGGCGGGCGCCGCCGCGCTGCGGGACCCGGCCTGGCCGTCCAGCACCGAGGACGACCTGACCCGCCTCGACGTCCTGGCCGCCGCCGGCGGGGGCGGCGGCTGGTTGCCCCTGGCCACGACGGCGCTGCGGGCGCTGCTGGCCGTACACCGCCAGGACTGGCCCGCGGCGGCCGCCGGTTACCGCGCCCTGATTCCCGACCTCGACCGGTTTCCCGAGGTCGAGGCCGGGCTGACCTGGATCCTGACGGAGCTGCGCGACCAGCCCGACGACCCGGCCGCGCTCGACGAGATCGAGAACGCCCTGCTGGACCTGCGCCGGCGGGAGTCCCGGCGGGCGGGGCAGTTGCTTCCCGAGCTGTTGCTGGGCGACCTGCACGTCGCCGCCGACCGGCCGGAGCGCGCCGAGCCGGTCTACGCCCGCGCGCTGGACCAGCCGGTCATCGGATCCTCGCGCGGCCAGATCCGGACCCGGCAGCACCTGCTGGCGCTCGAGCGGAACCCCGCGGACGCCGAACCGCTGCTCGCCGAGGCGCTGCGCGACTTCCTGGCCGACGGCGACTCGCCGTGGATCAGCGTCGCCAACACCGTCCACGGCCTCACCCGCTCGCCCGAACACTGGCGGCGGATCCTGGCCGCCTGGGAGCCGGCGGACGGCCGCACCGAGGGCGAGCGGTACCTGCTGCACCTGACCGGCCGGTTCTACCTGGGGGTGAGCCTGGCTGCGGCCGGGCGCGACGGGGAGGCCGAGGCCACCCTGCGGGCGGTGCTCGACGAGGAGCGCCGGGTCTACGGCGAGGACGGCAAGAACACGCTTGTCACCATGCACAACCTGGCGGACCTGCTGGCCGGTCGGGGTGCGTGGACCGAGGCCGAGGAGCTGTACCGGTCGATAGTGGCCGGCCGTACCCGCACCGTCGGCGCGGACGACCCGAGCACCCTCACCAGCCGCAGCGGGCTGGCCTGGGTCCGGTTCAACCAGCAGGACTTCACCGGCGCCGAGGCCGAGTACCGGGCCGTCCTGGACCGCCGCCGGCGGGTGTTGGGCGACGACGACCCGGCCACCCTGGAGAGCTGGCACAACCTGGCCGGCGTGTTGAGCCACGCCGACCGGCTGGCGGACTCCGAAAGCGCGTACCGCGAGGTGATCGCCGCCCGGGCCCGGGTGCTCGGCCCGACCCACCTCGACACCGTACGCTCCCGGGCCGCGCTGGCCTCGCTGCTGGCCGCGCGCGGCCAGCACGACGAGGCGGAGCGCGAGTACCGGCTGTCCCTCGCCGGGCTCACCGCGATGCTGGGCGCCGACGATCCGGAGACCCTCCTGGTTCGCCACCAGTTCGCCGAGTTGCTGGCCGAGCGGGATCGACCGGCGGAGGCCGTGGCCGAGTTCCGGGCGGTGCTCGACGGCCGCCGCCGGGTCCTGGGCGAGGACCACCCGGACACCCTGGAGAGCTGGGCCCAGGTGGTGCGGTTGCTGATCGTCGCCGGTGACTGGGGCGCGGCCCACGCCGAGTTGCTGGGCCTGGTGCCGGCCAGTGAGCGGGTCGTCGGCGCCGAGGACCCGAACACGGTCAACGCCCGGTTCGACCAGGCCTGGGTGTACTACCAGCTGGGCTGGCTGGCCGCGGCCGAACAGGAGTACGCCGAGGTGGTGCAGTTGCGCGCCCGGATCCACGGCGCCGACCACCGGGCGACGCTGGGCGCCCGGTCCGAGTGGGCCACCGTGCTCGACGAGCTGGGTCGGGTCGACGAGGCCATCGACCAGCTACGCATCCTCGTGCAGCAGTGGACCCGGCTGCTCGGCACCGACGCGGTCGAGGCGCTGCGGGTCCGCCACCGGCTGATGGACGCGCTGCGCCGGACCGGTGCCCACGACGCGGCGCTGGCCGAGGCGGCCGAGGCGGTGGCGACGGCGACCCGGTTGTGGGGCGCCGACGACGAGCAGACGTTGATCCTGCGCTACGACGGCGCGCTGGCGCTGGAGGAGGCCGGGCGGTTCACCGCGGCCGAGGCGGAGTTCCGGGCGATCCTGGAGCGCGAACTGGCCACCCTCGGCCCGGACGACCCGAGCGTCTACCTGACCTGGTTCCGGCTCGCCGAGGTGCTGGCGGCCCTGGGCGATCTCCCGCGCGCGGAGGCCGCGTACCGGACGGTGCTGGCGGAACGGATCCGGCTGCTCGGCCCGGACGACCCCGCCGTGGTCGAGGCGCGGGAGGCGCTCGAACCCTTCGGCGGTCCGGACGACGCCCCGGCGGACACGGCCACGGCAGAAACGGCCACGGCGGACGCCGAGGACGGCCCGGCCCGTCCGTAACCGGCCCGTCCGTAACCGCGCGGCCGGGAGACGGATCTTCCCCGGCCGCGAGGCGGATCGAAAGCACGTTTTCCCTGCTGAGGTGGACTGGCGCACATGCCGGCGCTGACTTTTGTCACGGCCACCGATGCGTCATCCATAGATCGCCATGACTAACCGCACTGGAGCGGATCCGTCCCGCCGATGAGACTCATATCCAGCACCGGGACGCCACAGCCGGCCGGGTTGGCAGGGAGGGGAGGCAGAGATGGACGATCGCTACGACAGCTACTGTGCCGCGGATCCACTGTTCTACGACTCGCTCGGCAGCGCTATCGCACAACCGACCTTCCCGGCCGCCGAACGGCCGGTCCCGACCGGCTGGTCGAAGGAGACACTCGACGACTGGCTGATCTACGGACCCGACGGCGGATCGCTGCCGCAGCAGGGCTGGAAGATCCACGTCTCGGCGGGTCTCGACAACGCCGAACGGGTGCTGGCGACGGTCTGGGCGTACTGCGTACCCCGCGGTCTGTCGTTCAAGTTCCTCCGCGGCCCCCGCACGCTGCTGATGCGCAACTCCAAGTACGCCGCCCGCGGCGCCAGCGGCAAGTTCATCACGGTCTACCCCCGCGACGACGCGGAGCTGGAGCTGGTCTGCAAGGAGCTCGACGAGCTGCTGGCCGGCGAGTCCGGGCCGTACATCCTGAGCGATCTGCGCTACGGCGCCGGTCCGGTGTACGTGCGCTACGGCGGCTTCGCGGCCCGGTGGTGCCACACGGCCGACGGCCAGGTGGTGGCGGCGATCGCGGACGGCTCCGGGACACTGGTCCCCGACCGCCGGGACCCGGTCTTCCACGTGCCGGACTGGGTCACCCTGCCGGACTTCCTCGGCCCGCACCTCGCAGCCCGGAACGCGACCAGCACCACCGAGGTGCCGTACCGGGTCGAACGGGTCATCCACTTCTCCAACGGCGGCGGCCTGTATGTCGGCCGCGACCTGCGCAGCGACACCGAGGTGGTGCTCAAGGAGGCCCGCCCGTACGCCGGCCTGGACGCCGACGGCACCGACGCCGTGGCCCGGCTGGAGCGGGAGGCAGCCGCGCTGCGCCAGCTCGCCGACCTGCCGCAGGTGCCCCGGGTCCACGACGAGTTCCCGCTGGGTGAGCACCGGTTCCTCGCTCTGGAGTTCATCGAGGGACGCTCGCTCAACAAGGTGCTGGTCGACCGGTACCCGCTGATCGACGCCGACGCGACGGACGAGGACCGGGCCGAGTACGTGCGGTGGGCCCGGCACATCTACGACCAGGTCGAGTCCGTGATCACGGCGATCCACGACCGCGGTCTGGTCTACGGCGACCTGCACCTGTTCAACGTGATGGTCCGGCCGGACGACCGGATCGCGCTCGTCGACTTCGAGGTGGCCGCCCCGATCGAGGGCCACCGCCGACCCGCGTTGCGCAACCAGGGCTTCGCGGCCCCCCGGGACCGGACCGGGCCGGCGGTCGACCGCTACGCCCTGGCCTGCCTGCGGCTGGCGCTGTTCCTGCCGCTGACCCAGCTGGTCCGGCTCAACCCGGCCAAGGCCGCGCACCTGGCCGACGTCATCGCCGCCGCCCTCCCGGTCCCCCGGTCGTTCCTCGACCCGGCCGTCGCGGAGATCGTCGGTGAGGCGCCGACCACCGCCGGCGACGACCGCCCGGCGTACCTCGACACCGTCGACTGGCCGGCCGCCCGGCACGGGATGAGCACGGCGATCCTGGCCAGCGCCACCCCGGAGCGCGACGACCGGCTCTTCCCCGGGGACATCGAGCAGTTCCGCAGCGGTGGACTCAACCTGGCGCACGGCGCCGCCGGAGTGCTGCACGCGCTCGCCGCGAGCGGTGCCGGACGCTGGCCCGAGCACGAGGAGTGGCTGGTCCGCCGCGCCACGGCACCCCCGTCCGGGACCCGCTGCGGGTTCTACGACGGACTGCACGGCGTCGCGTACGCGCTGGAGCGGCTCGACCGCCGGCAGGACGCGCTGGACGTGCTCGACATCTGCCTACGCCAGTCCTGGGACGGCCTGGACCACAGTCTGTCCGGTGGCCTGGCCGGGATCGGGCTCAACCTGGCCGACCTGGCCGGGCGCACCGGGGAGGCGTCGCTGCTGGACGCCGCCCGGCGGGCCGCCGACCGCGTCGTGGACCGGTTGGGTGACGATCCGGGCCCGGACATCAGCGGCGGCCAGCACCCGTACGCCGGGCTGCTGCGCGGCCGGACCGGACCGGCGTTGCTGCTGCTGCGGCTGTACGAGTTGACCGGCGAGGCCGGCCTGCTGGAGCACGCCGCCACCGCGCTACGCCAGGATCTGCGCCGCTGCGTGGTCCGGCCCGACGGCGCGCTGGAGGTCAACGAGGGCTGGCGGACCATGCCGTACCTGGCCCGGGGCAGCGTCGGCATCGGGCTGATCCTGGACCAGTACCTGCGACACCGCGCCGACGAGCGGTTCGCCGAGGCGAGCGCCGGCGTCCGCCGGGCGGCCCGGTCACCGTTCTACGCCCAGTCCGGGCTGTTCACCGGACGCGCCGGGATCATCGCGTACCTCGCCGCCTGTCCCGACGACGCCGACCGGCGACGGGAGCTGGAGAGTCAGCTGGACAAGCTCTCCTGGCACGCGCTGCCGTACCGGGACGGCACGGCCTTCCCCGGCGAGCAGCTGCTGCGGCTGTCGATGGACCTCGCGACCGGCACCGCCGGCGTGCTGTACGCGCTGGCCTGCGCCCGGCGGGACGACCCGCTGGCGCTGCCCTTCCTGACCCCGCTGCCGGGTGCACGGGTGCTGCTGGGCGGCGCGACCGCCGACGGCGCGCCCGGGACGCCCGACGGCGCGCGGAGACTCCCCCATCGCGGTGGGGGCGACCAGACCGATCTATCAACCGAGAGGAGGTGACTTGACATGGCGCTTCTGGACCTTCAGGGCCTGGAGATGGCTCCGGCCGACCGCAACGGCGGTGGTAGCCGGGCGAGCCTGCTGCTTTGCGGCGACAGCTCGCTGTCCGTCACGACCTGCGACTAATCAGGTCGGCACGCGAGGCCCTGGGCGGGCAGACGTGTCCGCCCAGGGCAACCGCGCACGACCGGCGCGGCCGCTCCGGCCGCGCCGCAGGGGGAGGAAAGATGAAGTCGACGGCCCCGGGCGACCAACCCGGCGGGGGGCGAGGGCCGCGACCTGATCGGAGGTACGGGCCGTTCCGACGGGCGGTCCGGGACGGGGGCGGCTGGACGGCCGCCCTCGCGGCGGTGGCGCTGCTCGGTGCCGCCGCCGAACTGCTGTTGCCGGCGGCGCTCGGCCGCGCGGTGGACGCCGCGCTCGGCGGCGGACCGGTGTGGTGGACCGCCGCCGCCGGCGGCCTGGTGGTCGTGCTCATCTGCACCGACACCCTCACCGACCTGTCCCGCGGGTACGGCGCGGCCCGCGCCACCGCCCGGCTGCGCCGACACCTGCTGCGGCACCTGTTCGCGCTGGACGTGCGGGCGACCGGCCGCTACCCGGTGGGTGATCTCGTCGGCCGGCTGGTGGGCCAGTCCGCCGACGCGGGCCAGGCCGGCAACTCGTTGGTGCTGGCGGCCGTGGCGATGGTCCCGCCACTCGGCAGCGTCGTGGCGCTCACCCTGCTCGAACCGATCCTCGGCGTCACCCTGCTCGGCGGCCTGGTCCTGCTCGCCGTGCTGATGCGCGCCTTCGTCACCGACGCCTCGGCGGTCACCGCCGAATACCAGCGGGTCCTCGGCGGCATCGCCGGTCGGCTGCTGGAGGCGTTGGCCGGGGCGCGGACCATCGCCGCCGCCGCGACCGTCCGCCGGGAACAGGACCGGGTGCTGACCGGGCTGCCCGAGCTGGGCCATTCCGGTCGGCGTGGCTGGGACCTGCTGGCCCGGGCGAGCGCCCGCACCTCCGCCGTGGCGCCCCTGTTGCAGCTGGCCGTCATCGGGGTCGGCGGGTACGCCCTGACGGCCGGCTGGCTCAGCCCGGGTGAACTGGTCGCCTCGGTCCGGTACGCCGCCCTGGGCGCCGGCCTGGGCGGGGTGCTGGCCACCCTGAACCTCCTGGTACGCAGCCGCGCGGGAGCGCGCCGGATCGCCGAGCCGCTGGCCCAGCCCGTCCCGCCGGAAGGCGCCCGTACCCTCCCGCCGGGCCGGGGCGCGCTCCGACTGCGCGGGGTGAGTGTCCTCGGTGTGGACGGTCGGGCGATCCTGGACCGGGTCGACCTGACCGTCCCGGGCGGCACCACCGTGGCCGTGGTCGGGCCGTCCGGGGCGGGTAAGTCCACCCTCGCCGCCGTGGCCGGCCGGCTGCACGATCCCGACACCGGCGAGGTGTGGCTCGACGGGGTGCCGCTGGCCGATCTGGACACCGGTGTGCTGCGTCGGGCGGTGGGGTACGCCTTCGACCGGCCGGTGCTGGTCGGCACGACGGTCCACGACGCGATCGGGCTGGGGCTGCCCGCGGAGTCGGCCATCCCACCGGTGGACGGCACCGACGCCACCGCCCGGGTGCTGGCCGCGGCCCGCGCGGCGGCGGTCGCCGACGTGGTCGCCCGGCTGCCCATGGGCTTCCACACCCCGCTGAACGAGGCGCCCCTGTCCGGTGGTGAGATCCAGCGGCTCGGGCTGGCCCGCGCGTTCGCCGCCGAACGGCTGCTCATCCTGGACGACGCGACGTCCAGCCTGGACACCGCGACCGAGCACCGGATCGCCCGGGCGGTGACCGGGCGGCGCGGTGAGCGTACCCGGCTGGTCATCACCCACCGGGTGGCGACGGCCGCGACGGCCGACCTCGTCGCCTGGCTCGACGGCGGCCGGCTACGCGCCTTGGCGCCGCACCGGCGGCTCTGGTCCGACCCGGCCTACCGGGCCGTCTTCGTGGCGGCCGACGACCCGCCGCCGGCCGTTCCCGACCCGACCGGGACCCCGGAGGCTCTTCCGATCCCTGCCGGGACCGCCGAGGCCCTTCCCGTCCCGACCGGGACCCCGGGCGGGACGCCGTGAGCCGGTCCGGGGTCGGCCCGGCCACCTGGCGGGCACTGCGCGCCGGCCGCCGGGACATCGCCCGGCTGTGCGGCTGGTCGCTGGTCGAGGCGGTGCCGGCGCTGCTGTCCGGGTACGCCGTCGCGCGCGCCGTCGACGACGGATTCCTGGCCGGACGCCTGGGCACCGGGCTGGCCTGGCTGGCCGCCCTCGGCGCGGCGGCGCTGGTCGGCGCGGTGGCCACCGGCCGCACCTACCGCAGCCTCGGCGCGGTGGTCGAGCCGTTCCGGGACGAGTTGGTCGGGCGGGTCGTCCGCGCCGCGCTCGCGGCTGCCACCAGGGGCTTCGACCGGCCGGACAGCGCCGCCGTGGCCCGGCTGACCCAGCAGGTCGAGATCGTCCGCGACACCTTCGGCGGCCTGTTGATGGTGACCCGGGGATTCCTGTTCACGGCCGGTGCCGCCCTGCTCGGCCTGCTCGCCCTGGCGCCGATCGTGGCGGCGCTGGCCGCCGCGCCACTGGTGGTCGGCCTGGCCGTGTTCCTCGCCGCGCTGCCGGCGATGGCCGGATACCAGCGCGGCTACGTACGGGCCGGTGAGCGGCTCGGCACGGCGGCCGCGACCGCGCTGTCCGGGCACCGGGACGTGCGGGCCTGTGGCGCCGAGTCCCGGGTGGTGGCCGACGTGGCGGGACGGGTGGCCGAGCAGGCCGACGCCGAGCGCACGGTCGCCCGGATGGCCGCGATCCGCAGCCTCAGCCTGGGAATCGGGGGCTGGTTGCCGCTGGTCGTGCTGCTGATGGCCGCGCCGTGGCTGGTCGATCGCGGGCTGACCGCCGGCGCGGTGCTCGGCGCGCTGATCTACGTGTCCACCGGGCTCCAGCCCGCGCTGCACACCCTGGTCCAGGGCCTCGGCGGTGGTGGGTTGCGTTACGTGGTGAACCTGGAGAACATCCTGCGGGCGTGTCCGCCGGTCGAGCCCGCCGATCCCGCCGGGCTCACCGGCCCTCCCGGGCCCGCCGGTCCGACGCCACCGGCCGCCACCGGGTCCGCTGG
This sequence comes from Plantactinospora sp. A48, assembly GCF_055793945.1. Taxonomy (NCBI): domain Bacteria; kingdom Bacillati; phylum Actinomycetota; class Actinomycetes; order Micromonosporales; family Micromonosporaceae; genus Plantactinospora; species Plantactinospora sp. A48. The sequence goes on from NZ_JBTIXF010000031.1 coordinate 43,282, forward strand.
TCCCGCCGCCCAGGCCGTGCGGGCCGAGGGACTGACCTTCCGGTACGGGCCACACGCCCGACCCGTCCTGGCGGACTTCTCGCTGTCCCTGGTCGCCGGCGACCATCTCGCGGTGGTCGGGCCCAGCGGCGTGGGCAAGTCCACGCTGGCGGCGCTGCTCGCCGGGATGGCGTCGCCGCAGTCCGGCACGGTGTGTCTGGGCGGCACCCCGATCGCCGACGCGCCGTCCGAGCTGCTGGCCCGAATGCGGGTGCTGGTGCCGCAGGAGGCCTACGTCTTCACCGGGTCGCTCGCCGAGAACCTGCGCTACCTGCGGCCCGACGCCGACGACGGCACCGTGGCGGTCGCCCTCGACCTGCTCGGCGCACGGCCCCTGGTGGACCGGTTGGGCGGTCTCGATCGGCCGGTCGACCCGGCCGTGCTCTCCTCCGGTGAACGGCAGCTCATCGCCGCCGTCCGGGCCTGGTTGGCACCCGCCCCCGTGGTGATCCTGGACGAGGCGACCTGTCACCTGGACCCGGCGCTGGAGGCGACCGTCGAGGACGCCTTCGCGCGCCGGGCCGGGACCCTGGTGGTGATCGCGCACCGGATCAGTTCCGCGCTGCGCGCCCGCCGGGTGCTGGTGCTCGACGGCGTCGAGCCGGTCATCGACACGCACGAACGGCTGGTGGAACGGTCGGCCACCTACCGGGAACTCGTCGGGCGTTGGTCGGAACCGGTCACCCCGACCGCGCCGCTGCCGGCAGGCTAGGGGCGCTGTCTGCGGGCTGGCGGCGATGCCGGCGGGCTGGTGACGGTGTCGGCCGGTGACGGTGTCGGCCGGTGACGGTGTCGGCCGGTGACGGTGTCGGCTGGACCCGCCGTCAGATCCAGCCAGCCTCCTGGGCGACCCGTACGGCCTCCACCCGGGTCCGGGCCCCGGTCTTGCGGGTGATCCGGCAGAGATGGTTACGGACCGTGCCACGGCTGAGCCCGAGCGACGTCGCGACCTCGGCTACCGGTGCCCCGGAAGCGGTCAACCTCAGCACCTCGACCTCGCGACCGGTCAACGGTCCGTCCGACCGCAGCGCCGCGACCACGAGGTCGGCGTCGAACACCGGCTGGTGCCGGGACAGCCGTCGGATTCCGTCGACCACTCGCTGTGGGGCCACGTCGCGGCCCAGAATGCCTATTGGAAGGGTCTCGGGCAGCGCCCCGCGCAGCTCACGGGCGCGGCGAGGATCGGCGAGCACGAGCAGCGGACAGATGCCGAGGGGGCGCCCCTCCTCCCGGAGCGCGCAGGTCTGGCCGGCGGTGGACGTGGCGCCGTCCGCCACCACATGGTCCAGGTCGACGACCGCGACGTCGGGCCGTTGCTCCCGGACCGCGCGGTGCGCCGCCTCACCCGGCTCCACCTCAGCGATCACGCTGATGTCTGCCTCGGCGTCGAGCACGAGGGACAGCGCGCCCCGGGTCAGGCCACCGTCCAGGGCGAGCAGGGTACGGATCACGCGCCATCCTTCCAGTTGTCGGGTGGCCGCCAGCCGGCTGCAAGTACTCAACTTGCTCGGTAGCAACTACTCAGCATCACCAGTCAAACACGCATCCGGTCCACCCGCACGGTCGGCGGCCAAGGTCATCAGTCGAACCCGCACCCGGTCCGCCCGCACCACGAGCGATCCGACCGATGGCAGTCTCACAGCCATCCGTCCCGGCGACCGCGCCACACCGCCTCCATCCGGTTGCGGGCGCCGGTTTTGCGCAGGATGGCAGAGAGATGGTTGCGGACCGTACCGTGGGCCAGGAAGAGCCGCCGGGCGATGTCCTTGAGTGGCAGACCCTCGGCGGCCACCCGCAGCACCTCCAGTTCCCGGGGTGTCAGCGGCACCTCTGTCGGTCTCAGCACCGCCACCGCCGCGGCGGGGTCGATCACGCGCTCACCGCCGGCCAGCGCACGGATGGCCCGTACCAGGTCCGTCAGCGGTCCGTCCTTGCCGACCAGACCGCGTACGCCGGCCGCCAGCGCCGCCTCGACCAGCGGCGGGTTCCAGCGCTGGCTCATGGCCAGCACGGCGGTGTCCGGGGCCTCGGCGTGGATCCGCGCCACCACCTCGACCGGGTCGGGTGTCTCCGGCGACAGGTCCAGCACCACCACATCCGGGCGGCTGCGGCGGATCACCGTCAACAGGTCGGCGGCACCGTCCACATCAGCCAGTACCGTCATGTCCTCCTCTCTCGACAGCGCCACGCAGAGTGCGCTGCGCAACAGCCCCATGTCCTCGGCGACGACAACGTGGATCACCACGTAACTCCGATCTCGGGTACGCGACGCGACCGCCGCCGGCCCGACCCCTCGTCAAGCGGGGCGGCCAGGGCGTCGTCACGCGCGGAAGCCGGCCAGTCCTTGACCCGGCGCCACCAGACGGGCGGGCGCGGGCGCCACACGACCACGCCGGGGCGGACGCGGCCGTCGGGGCCGTGGACCACCTGGCGGGTCAGGCCGGACTCAACCGGGACGGGCCGCGACCGAGGGAGAGCGGCCATCGGCGAGGAAGGTGGCAGCGTCGTGGACCTGACCGGTACCGCGCCGCACCGGCCAGTCCCAGCCGCGGGCCAGCCCCGGTGTCGGACCGGATCCGTGGTGGAAGCCGGCGGCATCCTCTTCGGCGGGCGGGACGGAGAACCGTCCGGGATGGTTCGATGCCGGCGGGTTCGGGGCGGAACCCAGCGCACGGTAGGCGTCCCGTCCGGTCTCGTCGGCCACCGGTACGGCGAACGTCGGCGCCCTCGGGGTCGCCCTTGCCGGCCACTCCCCACCCGCCGGGAGTGCCGCCGGACTGGGGAACGGTTCCGGGGCGGACGGGGCGGCGTGGCCGGTCGGACCGACCACGGTCCCGGCGGCGGGTGGAACCGGCGCCGGGATGGTGCGGCCGGATGGCGGGGAAGGCACCGGATCGCGCACCACGCCGAGGACCGGCGCCAGCACCCGACCGGCGATCGCGGAGACCGGCGCACCACGCGGCCGGTCCGGCAGGCTGGCCAGCACCCGGCCAACGGTTGTCCCGAGCGGCCGGTCCGGCAGGCTGGTCAGGGCTCGAACGACGGGTGTCCCGCGCGGCCGGTCCGGGCGACCGGTCACGGTCCGAACGACAGTACCGCGACGGTCCGCCCCAGGCCGGGCGGTACGGGCGGTCACGCCGGGCCGGGCGGCTGTCGACAGCCGGCCCACGACGGCGCGCAGCGGAAGTGGGCTCGCGACGTCGCTGCGTGGGCGGGCGCGGACGACTCCGGAGCCGCCCGGACCGGCCGCGCTGACAAGCGCACCGGTCGGGAAGGGTTGGGCGGCTCCGGAGTCGCCCGCACCGGCGGCGCTGGCCGGCGCACCGGCCAGTGTGGACAGCAGGAACCCGGCGCCGGCCGCCCCCGCGAACAGCGCGGCCCACCTCAGGAGCCGGAGCAGTCGGTCAACCGGAAGTGGTGCGGGCCCTCCTGGCACCGATCGGCCGGTGAACCATCGCGGGCGGAGCGGGCCCCGCTGCTCGATGTTCTCACCGGGCCCGGCGGACTCCCCCGGCCGGCGCGCGGTCACGCCGGGTGCCGGGCGGGCGGTTGACGTTTCCTCGACCGCGAGGGGGTGGCGGCGGTCGCTGGGCACGTCACCGATCCCTCTGCTGTCGCAGGTACCGCTTGGTCTCGGCCACCGGCCCCCCGCCGGTGGTGGCCACGAGGTACGAGTTCCGCCCCTGGGCGTGCGGATCGACCTCGACCAGCAGACGTATGTGCTCGGGCATGACGTCCAAAGCCACGAGCCACGCCCCCTTCTCGCCGATGCTTTCGGGGATCAGATGTTTCAGCCGTTCTTCCACCCGGCCACCGAGAAAACTGCGCTGATGCTGGTACTGCCCGCCGTGGTCGACGCGCTGGTTCCCCGGTCAGACGGGGAGCCCGCGCGCTACGGATTTCGATCAGCAGCGCCGACCGATCGTAACGACGGCGTTACTTCATCGCACCCCTCTGGAGAGGTTGTGACGGCATTCCGACAGCAGTCCGGCGGGGCGTTGCCCCATCGAGGGTGGCCGGTGTGGGGACGCCGCGTCGTGTTTCATCCTGGTAACAGAGTCTGACCGGAAATGACCAGAGTGCCGGTCGTCCCCGATCAGTGCTGACCGAGCCGGTCGGCCCAGGCCATGACGTCGGTCGGGGTGGCGTTGCCGCCGCAGATGACCAGGCCGAGCCGGGCGGCTCGGCCGACCCGCTCCCGGACCCGCCGGGCCGCCGGGCCGCCGGCAGGAGACATCCGGCGGCCGGCTCGGTCCACACCTTCGCCCGGTCGGCGAGTTCGAGCGTCCCGCGCACCGCCTCGGCGTCGGACACCACCAGCACCTCGGTCACCAGGGCCGCGGCGTGTTCGTAGGTGAGTTGCGAGACAGTCGGCGCGCTGAGCGTGGAGACGATGGAGGACAGCTCGACCGGCACGGGTCCGCCGACGGTCAGTGCCCGGGACATCGCCTCCGCGCCCTCGGTCTCCACCCCCCAGACGCGTACCCCTGGACGGCGGGCGTGCAGCGCCACCGCGACGCCGGAGATCAACCCACCGCCGCCGACACTCACCAGTACGTCGGTCAGCTCGTCCGCGTCGTCGGCCAGTTCGAGGCCCACCGTGCCCTGACCGGCCACCACGACGGGATCGTCGAACGGATGCACCAGGGTCAGCCCGTCGGCCTCCAGCCGGGACATCAGCGCGAACGCGGCATCCATCCCGTCGGTCAGCCGTACCGTGGCCCCGGCGGCCCGGGCGACCTCCACGGCGCGGGCGGGCGCCGTACTCGGCATGACCACGGTGGCCTTCACCTCCAGCGCCTCGGCCATCACCGCGACCGCCACGGCGTGGTTGCCGCCGCTGACCGCCACCACTCCGGCCGCCCGCTCGGCCGCGTCGAGCCCGAGCAGCTTGGCGGCGGCCCCGCGCGCCTTGAACGACCCGGTGCGTTGCAGCAGTTCCAGCTTGGCGGTGACCGGGGCATCCAGCAGCTCGGACAGGCCGGGGCTCGGCACCGTCGGCGTGCGGACGATGTGACCGGCTATCCGCCGGGCCGCCGCCTCAAGGTCGGACAGTTCGATCATGGCGGTCAGCCTACTTCGGCGGTCGCCCGCGCCACTCTGCGCTGCTCAACCGGCCTGGACGGCACTCCGGCGCCGGCCGCCCTCCGCCCGCGACCGGCCGCCAGCGCCGGTAGCGGCCCGGACAGTACACCTAGCGCCGTACCGCGGCGACCGCGACCGTGGCGTAGGACATGGTGAAGCTACCGCCCATGCCGTCCACCGCGGCCCCGGCGGCCGCCAGCAGCCGGGCCAGCCGGTCCGCCGGGAGCCGGGTGAGGATGCCGGTGGTGGGGAGCTGGTCCAGCCACTCGTCCCGGGTGTACGACCGCTCCCAGTCGTACCGCCACTGCCGCGCCGGGGCGAACCCGCCCGCCTCCCGGATCGCGTCGGCGACCTTGCCGAACAACGGCTCGTACGCCGCCAGCCCCTGGTCCAGCGTGCTGACGTCGACCGGAGAGTCGGGCACCTCGCGCCGGAAGGCCGCGGCGAACTCGGTGGCCAGCTCCGGCGGGAGCTGGAACACGTGCCAGAACGGTGCCAGCAGGCCACCGGGACGCAGCACCCGGGCCGCCTTGGCGGCCCCGGCGACGGGCTCGATCCAGTGCCAGGCGGTACCCGCGACGACCGCGTCGAACGTCCGGCCGGCCGGGTTCCAGGCTTCGAAGGTGGCCACCTCGACGTCGAGTCCGCCGTGCCGGGCGAACTCGGCCATCCGTTGATCGGGGTCGACGCCCAGCACCGCACAGCCGGCCTCCTGGAACTGCCGGGCCGCCGTGCCGGTGCCGCAGCCGACGTCGAGCACCTCCCCGCCGGGGCTGGCGGTCACGATCCGCCGGACCAGCTCCCGCGGATAGCGAGGTCGGGCCCGGTCGTACCGTTCGGGATCGACACCGAACGACTGGGCCATCTCCCGCTGCTGGTGGGCAGCGGCGGCAGAGCCGGACGACGATGGTTCGGGCGCTAGAGTGGGCATTGGCCCACCATAAGTGGGCAGCCGCCCACTTTGTCAATGGGCAATCGCCCACTATCGAGGCCGGCCAGGTCCGGCCCGGCGAGCGAGGGAGGTACGGTGCCCACCGGAGTCGCCCTGCGGGACGCCCGCGAGCAGCTTTTCGACGCCGCCGAACGCATCCTGGTGCGGGACGGGCCGAGCGCGCTCACCAGTCGAGCGGTCACCACGGAGGCGGGCTGTGCGAAGGGGGTCCTGCACCGCCACTTCGCCGACTTCGACGCCTTTCTGGTCGAACTCGTGCGGGACCGCACCACCCGGGTGTCGGCCCAGGCGGCGAGCCTGCGCGCCGCCGCCGGCACCGGCAGCGTCGTCGACAACCTCACCGGCGTGCTGACCGAGCTGTTCAGCTCGGTCGCCGTGGCGGTCGTCAGCCTGCTCATCTTCCGGGACGAGCTGCGGGCGCGGTTACGTCAGGACCATCCGAACGGCATCCCGCTGGTGACCGAGGCGACGGCCATGATCGCCGCGTATCTCGGGGCCGAACGGGAACTGGGCCGGATCGCGGCGGACGCCGACATCGACACGCTGGCGCCGACCCTGATCGGCGGCGGGCACCTGCTGTTCGCCGACCGCACGGCCGCGCCGCCGGAGCCCGAGGCCGTCCGACGCATGGTGGCCGCGGTCCTGCACCTGTAACGCTTGTGCTGAGCATCGATATGCGCTTATCTGGAAAGCGCTTGCAGAGCCGGCGACACAGGGCACCGTCCACCAGGACTCTTCCGGGCATCACCAGGATCCGCTTCGGCCTCCGTCGGGCACCGGACGCCGGCATCAGCCCCGCGGGTCATCCGTACCAGCCAGGAGAGCAACATGTTGCACAGACAGCGCCGGAAGGCGCTCGGAGCCTTCGCGACGGCCGCGCTGACCGCCGCGGCGGCCGGCGTGGTGGCGACGGCGGGCGCCGCGCAGGCCGCCGCCGGCTGCCAGGTCAACTACGCGGTCGCCTCCCAGTGGGCCGGCGGATTCTCCGCCAACGTCACCGTCACCAACCTCGGTGATCCGCTCACCTCGTGGACCGCCACCTGGTCGTTCGCCGCCGGCCAGACGGTGACCCAGGCGTGGAACGCGACGGTCACCCAGAGCGGCAGCTCGGTGCGCGCCACGAACCTGAGCTACAACGGCAGTCTCGGCACCAACGCGTCCGTCTCGTTCGGCTTCAACGGAAGCTGGACCGGCAGCAACCCGGTGCCGAGCGGCTTCGCGGTCAACGGCGTGACCTGCACCGGTGGGGTCACCCCGACCACGCCCGGCAACCCGCCACCGACCACGCCCGGCAACCCGCCGCCCACCACGCCGGGCAACCCGCCACCCACCACCAGCGCCCCGCCACCGACGGGCTCCTGGCCGACCCCGACCGGACAGGTCCCCGTGAACGGGACCATCCAGGTCTCCGGCACCTTCGACGGTGGCCTGCGCCGGTACTGCTGCATCGGCGACGGCAGTCAGGAGGAGAGCCAGGACCCGATGTTCAACCTCGCCGCGGGCGCCACCCTGCAGAACGTCATCATCGGCGCGCCCGCCGGGGACGGCGTCCACTGTGCCGGGTCCTGCACCCTCCGCAACGTCTGGTGGGAGGACGTGGGCGAGGACGCGGCGACGTTCCGGGGCAGCGGCTCCCCCACCTTCCTGGTCGACGGCGGTGGCGCCCGCAGCGCCAGCGACAAGATCTTCCAGCACAACGGCGCGGGCACCCTGACCATCCAGAACTTCCAGGCGACCAACTTCGGGAAGCTCTACCGCTCCTGCGGCAACTGCTCGACCCAGTACCAGCGCAACGTCGTGATCCGCAATGTCACGCTGACCCGCCCGGGTGGCACGGTGGCCGGCATCAACGTCAACTACGGCGACACCGCGCGGTTCTCCGGCATCACGATCGTCAACGACCCCGGTCGCTCGATGGTGATCTGCCGCAAGTTCAACGGCAACAACACCGGCGCCGAACCCGTCGAGGTGGGCACCGGGGCCGACGGCCGGAACTGCATCTACTCCTCGTCCGATCTGATCTACCGGTAGTCCGTACCGCGCTTCACCGAACCACCAACAGCGCCGCCGGGGACCGCCACCGGTCTCCGGCGGCGCCATCGGGCCGCGCCGGGTCGGACCGCCCGGTCCACGACCGGCAGGATGGTCCGGCTGCGGCCCGGTCGGGGGTACGCCTCGGCGGCCGCCGCCAGCCGCGCCGCGTGGTCACGCTGTTTCTGCCAGTGTCCGTAGAGCGGCCGCCGGGGACCGGCGTCGCCGCGCCACCGAAACGGTCGGGTCCGAGCCCGAACGCTCCGGTACGGTCGGTCGGTGCAGCTTCATCGGCGGCCCGCCGCGACCCGGGTGCTCGGAAACGTCGCACTGCTCGCCGGCTTCCTGGTGGCGGTCCTGACCCTGACGGCCGACGGCGGCGACATCGAGCCCTACCTGCTCGCCTACCTGCTGGTGCTGACCGGGCTCGGGCTGCGGATCGAGGCGGCCATCCGCGACCGGTGAGCCCAGGGCGGGTTGCGGCACAGAGTTTCGGAAAACTTTCGAGCCGTTATTTCGATATTGTTTCCGACAACTGCCCCCCACCCGAGCGCCCCAGGAGAGTTCCCGTGCTTCGCTCCCCCATCGTCGCCGTCGCCGTGGTGGTCGCCACCGCGCTGACGACCGCGCCCGCGCAGGCCGATCCCCGCCCGGACGGCGGTCCCCGTCCCGACATCAGCATCAACCGCGGCGAGGCCCACCAGTCCATCGACGGCTTTGGCTACTCCATCGCCTTCCAGCGATCCTCGCTGGTCCACAACCTGTCGCCGGACAACCGCGAGGCGGTCCTCGACCTCCTGCTGGGCCGCGAGAGCGGCGCGGCACCGAGCATCCTGCGGCTCGGCATCGGCTCGTCGGCGAGCAACGAGTACGACAAGATGCTGTCCATCCAACCCACCGACCCCGGCGGCCCGACGGCCACCCCGAACTACACCTGGGACGGTTGGGACGGCGCCCAGGTGTGGTACGCCAAGGAGGCGCAGCGACGCGGGGTCCACCGCTTCTACGCCGACGCCTGGAGCGCGCCGGGCTACATGAAGGACAACGGCACCGACACCAACGGTGGAGCGCTGTGCGGCCTGTCCGGAGTCACCTGCGCCAGCGGCGACTGGCGCGAGGCGTACGCCCGGTACCTGGTCCAGTACACGAAGTTCTACCGGCAGGAGGGCATCCGGATCGGTCAGGTCGGGTTCACCAACGAACCGGACTGGACCGCCCCGTACGCCTCGATGCGGTTCACCCCCGCCCAGGCCGCCGAGTTCCTGAAGGTCATCGGACCGATCGCCAACCGCGCCGGCGTCGGCGTGGCCTGCTGCGACTCGTTCGGGTGGCAGCAGTCCGAGGCGTACGCCCAGGCCATCGAGTCCGACCCGGCGGCCCGCCGGTACCTGGATGTCCTCACCGGACACGGTTACGCGAGTCCGGCGGATCACCCGTTGCCGACCACGGCTCCGAGCTGGATGTCGGAGTGGGCCCCGTCGAGCGTCTCGGACGGCTGGAACGAGGCGTGGGACAGCGGCAAGGGCACCGACGGCATCGCCGTCGCCCAGCGGATCCATGACACGCTGGCGTTGGCCGACAGCAGCGCCTTCATCTACTGGCTCGGCTCGTCCCGGGGCGCCACGGCGGCGCTGGTCCAGATCGACGACACCAACGACGCCTTCCGGGTGTCGTCCCGGCTCTACGCCTTCGCGGCGTACAGCCGGTTCATCCGTCCGGGCGCCGTCCGGATCGGTGTCGACAGCGCCCAGGCCGGCCTGAAGGTCTCGGCCTACCGCAACGCCGACGGCACCGAGGTGGTGGAGATCATCAACACCACCGACGCGGCCGTCACCACCAGCATCGACCTCAAGCGCCCGACCGCCTACCTCACCGACTCCGGGCACCGGCTCGAACAGGTCGCCGGCATCGTCTCGAAGCGTGGCCCGCAGAGCACCGTCGAGCTGGCGCCACGCTCGCTGACCACGCTGGTGAGCCGGCACCCCGGCGGGCACTGACCACCGACGGCTGGCCGGCGGGCACTGAGCAGCGGCGGGTTTCCGCTGGACAGTGCCCGCCGGCGGTGGTCGTCGAAGGCCGGTGACCGGCGGCGGATGGTGGTTGGCGGTCACCGGCGGCGCTCACTGCCAGCCTTTCCGATATCGGCGAAAACGATTCGGAGACTCGCCGAAAATATGAGAGACCCGCGATTCCGCCGTCCTCCTCCAACGTGCTCTACCCTGCGTTTGTCCAGCTCCGGTGCCACATCGCAGCGGCGGACCGCCCGGCACCGTGACCCGCCGGACAGGAGGGAGCAGCACGTGTTCACCGGACCATTGCGAGACATCGCGACCGGCGCGCAGGGACCCGCTCGGCACCTCGCGCTGATCGGCGGGGTGATTCTGGCGGGGGTGCTCGCCCTCGCCCCTCCGGCGGCGGCGCGGCAGCGCGGCGAACCCGACCCGGGCCCGGGTTCCGGGCCGTCGCTCGGCGCCGCGTCGTCTCCCCGCACCGGCTCCTCGACCCCCGCGCCCCGGCTCGCCTCCAGGGCTGCCATCGCGCCGCGGACCGTCACGCCCGCCGAGGCCCGCAGGGCCCGGTGCCGCCGGGCCCACCTGTGCGTCTTCGTGCAGACAGACTCGACCAGAAGGACGTTCGCGGCCTGGGATCTCTACGTGTGTGACACCTACGTCCTGTCGGGCTGGGAAGGCGTCGGCTACTTCCACAACAATCAGACCGGCGGGGCGACGGCGCGATTCCTGGACGCGCACCGCAGTCTCGTACAACCGCCACCCAACGCGATTCCCGCCGGCGACAGGGGAAAGCGCGACTGGTCTCCGGTGTACTACATCCGGAACTGCTGAAAAGGTCCTCCTCCTCCGGCCCGGGTCGCCCGGTCGGATACCGTACCCGCTGGCGCGGGCGTCCCGGGCCGCGAGGCCGAGTGGCGGGAGGGCCGGATGCGCCTGCACGTGGGGTGTGCGATGTGGACGCACCGGTCCTGGCAGGGACGCTTCCTGGCCCATCCCCTGCCGGCCCACGAGCGGCTGCGGGCGTACGCCGGCTGGTGTAACGCCGTGGAGGGGAACACGACCTTCTACGCGACCCCGGCGCGGGAGACGGTGGAGTCGTGGGCGCGGCAGACCGGACCCGACTTCCGGTTCGTGCTCAAGCTGCCGAAGGTCGTCACGCACGAGCACCGGCTCGCCGGGGCTGACGAGGAACTACGGCTCTTCCTGGACGCGGTCAAACCCCTCGGACCACGGGCGCACGCGCTGTGGATCCAACTGCCCGGCTCGTTCGGTCCCACCGACGTACCCACGCTCGGCCGTTTCCTGCGCGGACTACCCGACTCGCACCGGTACGCCGTGGAGGTCCGCCACCCGGCGTTCTTCGACGATCCCCGGGCCGTACGGATGCTGGAGGAGACGCTCGACGCGGCCGGCGCGGAATGGGTCCCCTTCGACACGACAGTCTTCTTCCGGTCCCCACCGACCAGCGACGCGGAACGCGAGGCGTGGACGAGGAAGCCACGGACCCCACCCCGCGCCCGAGCGCTGACCGACCGGCCGATCGTCCGGTACCTCGGCCGGGACGATCCGACGCGGACCGCCGAGGGCTGGCGACCGTGGCTCGACGTGGTCACCGGGTGGCTCCGCGAGGGGCGCTCGCCGACCGTGTTCGTCCACACCCCGGACAACGCCGACGCGCCCGAGCTGGCCCGCAGGTTCCACGACGAGGTCCGGGCCCGACTGCCCGAGGTCGAACCGCTGCCCGAGCCGATCCCGGTCGGACCGTTGACCCTGTTCTGATCGGCCCCCGGGCCAGTCGCCCGGCGACCTCCGGCAAGCCGCCGGCGACCTCCGGCGAGCCGCCGGCGGCCTCCGGGCGGGCTGCGCCCGGGGGCCGCCGGGCATCCGGCGAACGGCCCGAGGATCAGATCAGGCCGAGACGCTGCACCGCCGCCCGCTCCTCGAGCAGCTCCTGCACCGACGCGTCGACCCGGCTCCGGGAGAACTCGTTGAGGTCCAGGCCGGTGACGATCTCGAACCGGCCGTCGCGGGCGGTCACCGGGAACGAGGACACCAGGCCCTCCGGTACGCCGTACGAGCCGTCGGAGGGCACGGCGGCGGACGTCCAGTCGCCCTCGGGGGTGCCGTTGACCCAGTCGTACACGTGGTCGATGGCGGCCGAGGCGGCGGAGGCGGCCGACGAGGCGCCGCGGACCTCGATGATCTCGGCGCCGCGCTTGGCCACCTTCGGAATGAACTCCTCGGCCAGCCAGGTCTCGTCGACCAGGTCGGCCACCCGACGTCCGTCGGCCTCGGCCTGGAAGACATCGGGGTACTGGGTGGCGGAGTGGTTGCCCCAGATGGTCACCCGGCGCAGGGCGGACACCGGCAGCCGCAGCTTGCGGGCCAGCTGGGCGACGGCCCGGTTGTGGTCGAGCCGGGTCATCGCGGTGAACCGTTCGGCCGGCACGTCCGGCGCGTTGCTCCGGGCGATCAGCGCGTTGGTGTTGGCCGGGTTGCCGACGACCAGGACCCGGACGTCGTCCGCGGCGCCCGCGTTGATCGCCGAGCCCTGCGGCCCGAAGATCCCGCCGTTGGCCTCCAGCAGGTCCTTGCGCTCCATTCCCTTGGTACGCGGGCGGGCCCCGACCAGCAGCGCCACGTTCACGCCCTCGAAGGCCCGCTTCGGGTCGTCGAACACGTCCACCCCGGCGAGCAGCGGGAACGCCCCGTCGTCGAGCTCCAGGGCGGTACCCTCCGCGGCCCGGACCGCGGCCGGGATCTCCAGCAGCCGGAGCCGGACCGGGACGTCCGCGCCCAGCAGCTGCCCGGAGGCGATCCTGAACAGCAGGGCGTAGCCGATCTGACCAGCCGCGCCGGTCACGGTGACGGTGACTGGCGATGTCGTCATGGGTCTTCTCCCAAAATCCGGGTGTTCGGCCCGATGCCGAACGGCGCATCAGGTGACCCTAGTGCCCGGTGAACCGGGCCCGACGGCCCGGCGGCCCGGGGATGTGATTGCCCACCGGTTCACCGCCGGACACCCGGCCGACCCCCGGCCGGCACGCGGGGGTCATCGGGCCGACACCCGGCCGACACCCGATCCGCCGTCCTGGCGGGTCCGGAGGTAGTCGGGACTTATTCCCCAAGAAACCTTCCCGAAGAGGTTTGCGGGTTCAATGGGTTCAGCGGGCAGCTCGCGGAGTTGCCCGACGACAGGGCCGCGCTGCCGGCCGAGGCGACCGGGGGTGAGGACGTTTGATGGTCTTCGAGCACGACGACGGCGTACCGGATCGCGCTGTGCGCACGAGGGCGCCGGCGGGAAGGCCGGCGGGTGGCGGTCCCGGCTCGCGGGCGGGCGCGGCGCCCGGCTACTCGGTGATGCGCGATGTCGCACGGCTGGCGGGCGTGTCGACCCAGACGGTGTCCCGGGTGGTCAACGAACACCCGCACGTCTCCGACGACACCAGGCAGCGGGTGCTCACCGCGATGCAGGCGCTGGACTACCGCCAGAACCTGGCCGCCCGCGCGCTGGTGACCCGGCGCACCGGTACGGTCGGGATCATCGGCTACGAGAGCGCCCTCTACGGCCCGGCGTCGATGCTGCATGCCATCGAGGGCGCCGCGCGGTCCGCCGGCTACTTCGTCAGCGTCGCCAGCATGCGCCACCTCGACCGCCGCTCCGTGCTCGACGCGGCTGACTGGCTGCGCCGGCAGCGGGTGGAGGGCATCATCGCCATCACGCCCAAGGCGACCGTGGCCAGTTCCCTGGCGCAGGTGGCGGCCGACATGCCGACCGTGAGCGTGGGCGGCGGCCACGACGAGGCGGTGCCGAGCGCGCAGATCGACAACGCCGCCGGTGCCCGGCAGGCCGTCCGGCACCTGCTGGATCTGGGGCACACCACCGTCCACCACGTGGCCGGTCCGGCGGGTTGGCCGGAGGCCGCGGAGCGGACCGACGGCTGGCGGGAGGCCCTCAGCGCGGCGGGCGCGCCGACCTACCTGCCGTTGCGCGGCGACTGGAGCGCCCAGGCGGGCTACGAGCAGGGTCGACGGCTGGCCCGGGACCGGTCGGTCACGGCGGTCTTCTGCGCCAGCGACCAGATCGCCCTCGGCGTGCTGCGGGCGCTGCACGAGGCCGGACGCCGGGTGCCGGACGACGTCAGCGTGGTCGGGTTCGACGACACGCCCGACTCCGCGCACTTCCTGCCGCCGCTGACGACGGTGCGCCAGGACTTCGGCGAGCTCGGCCGGCGCAGCATCGGGCTGCTGCTCGCGCAGCTCGATCCGGGGGCGGGCCGGCTCACCGGCCGGCATGCCGTGCAGGTGCCCCGGCTCGTCGTGCGGACGAGCACCGCCGCGCCGCCGGCGCCGGCCCGCGCCACCCCGGCGACAGAGCCGGTGGGCGGCGCCACGCCGGCAGAACCGGCCCGCGCCACCCCGGCGACAGAGCCGGTGGTCGGCGCCGCGCCGGCAGGATCCGGCGCCGCCCCGACGACGCGGCCTGCGAGGTCCGCCCCGGCGACCCAGCGGGCCGACGGCTCGACACCGGCCGTGGCGGGCACCGCCGCACCGGCCGGCACCCGCCGCCGGCGACCCGCCAGCGCGGCGACCCGGACCCCGCGGGTGGCGGCGGCGGGGGTCACGGAGGTGGGATGAACGGAACGGTGAACGTCACCGGTGCGCTCTGCGCCGACTCGTTGCCGGCGGCGTCGACGGCCACCACGGTCACCGAGTGGGTCGGTCCGCCCGGCAGCCGCAGGGTGACGGCCGGGTTGGTGCTGCTGGCCAGGATCGACGTGCCCTCGTAGAGCCGGAACCCGACCGCCGGATCGGCTCCGCCGGTGGCCTGCGTCCAGGCGAGGTTCACGGTGCCGGTGAAGTCCGCGTTCGGCATCGAGCTGACCCGCACGTCGGTGGGACCGGCCGGACGGGCGGCGGGACCGGCGGGTGTGGCGATCCGCACCGGCGCGCTGAGGGCCGACCGGCCGCAGGCCGCGGTCTGGGCGGTCACGGCGTAGCTGTCGCTGCTCGCCGACGGCAGCCCGGTGACCATCGCAGACCTGGTCCGGGTGGTGATCACCGGGCCGAGCGGCAACGACCTCGACGCGACCCGGTACACCGTGAACGAGGTGGCCTCGAACTCCTGCGTCCAGGAGAGGGCGACCGACGACGGCGACAGCGCGGTCGCGGTCAGCTTGGTCGGTGGGTTCACCGTGCCCGGCGGGGTCGGGCAGGGCAGGGTGCTGGCGGGCACCGGCGCGGGGTGGGCGGACTCGCTTCCGGCCGGGTCGAGGGCGGCGACGGTGTACTCGTGGGCGGTGTCCCGCCACAGCCCGGTGATGGTGGCGGCGGTGCCCGCGGTGGTGGCCACCAGGGTGCCGCCCTCGTACACGGCGAACCGGGCGACCGGCGTGGTGCCGGGACCGGCGGTCCAGGTCAACGCCACCGACGAGTCGGTGCGGGCGCCGACGCTGACGGCGCCGGGCGGAACCGGTCGGGCGGTCGGGCCGCCGGCCGTGGTGACCGTCAGCGGCGTGCCGGGGTGCAGACCGCCCACACAGTCCCGCCGGGCCACCTGGAAGGTGTACGTGGTGTCGGGTGCCAGGCCGCCGATGCGTGCCGAGTCCAGCCGGGTCTCCTGGACCACCGCGCCGTCCCGGAGTACGACGATGGTGCCCTGCTCGTCGTAGTAGGGGATCTCGTTCGACCAGGCGAGTGAGACCGCCGAACCGGTCACGGCGGTGACCGTGCCGCCGGTGGGCGCGGTGATGCCGCAGGCGTGGGCTCCGCCGATGGCCGTCCGGCGGGTGATCGGCGCGCTGGGCGCGGACTCCCGGCCGGCGGCGTCCACGGCGGTGACCTGGTACGTGTGGGTGCTGTACACCGGGAGGTCCGGCACGGTCACGTGGGTGGTGGTGTTGCGGGCAACCACCGTGGAACCCTCGCGGACCCGGAAGCTGACCGGCCGGGTGCCGCTGTCCGGCTGGGTCCAGGTGAGCGTGATCGAGGATGCCGTGTTGGTCGCCACCACCCGCTCCGGAGCGGCCGGCGGTCCCAGGTCGGCGTACGCCGGCGCCGTCATCCCGGCCACGCTCAGCGCGACCGTGGCTGTCCACACCGGCAGAGCCCGGACGGATCGTCGCATCCGACTCTCCATTCAATCGACCAAGGTCTATTGCATGGAGAGTAGCGCAGGTTCCCGCCCGGCGGGGAGCCGGCCAACGCCGGGCGGGGACGGTCGCGGTCGGGTACGACCCGGCGCGATCCGGCCCCGCCCAGGTGAACCGGCCGATCAGGTCCGGGACAGGGCGCGGTCGCTGACGAAGGACTGGAGACCGAACTGCCGGGCCCGACGCTCGGCGAAGTCGGTCAGTCCGGGGCTGTCGGCGTAGTCCAGGCTGTACAGGTCCAGCTCCAGTTGCAGCAGCTGCTCGGCGATCTGGGCGTGGAACTCCAGCACGTCGGGCGGCCAGGGTGCGTAGCCCTCCGTGGTCCACCGGGCCGAGAAGGACTCGAAGACGATGCCGTCGACGATCTCGGCGAGCCTCGGCAGCATGCCAAAGCCCCGGTTGGCCAGCAGGTAGGCGGGTTGGGCCTCCTCTCGTACCGCGCCGACGAGGGTGAGCAGGTGCGGTACGTCCTCGGGGTAGGTCAGCTCCACGTTGAGCGTGTCCAGGAAGAGCCCGTCGAAGCCACGGGCGATCGCCTGCTTCGCCGTGGCTATCACGTGCGCCACCCAGAGCGGATGGTCGACGTGGACGAAGGCGCCACCCCAGTCCGGGTTGCGTTCCCGGCGCTGCCAGGGTGCCGGCGGGCCCTGATCCTCCGACAGCGACAGGTAACCGAGGGTCTGCACGCCCTGTTCGGCGAGATAGCGCAGTTCAGCGGGCTGGTAGAAGTCCGGTTGCAGGACCACGCGCAGGTAGCCGGCGAGGTCGCTCAACCTGCCGTTACCGTAGTAGAAGCAGATCGGACGTCGGCTCATCACGGCCACCCGTGCTCGCGGTACCAGGCGAACGTGGTCCGCACACCCTCCTCCAGGCTCACGGTCGGCTCGTAGCCGGTCAGCTCCCGCAGCCGGGTCAGATCCGGGCAGCGGCGATGGACCGAACCGGGCGGCGCCGCCGCCGCCTCGATCACCGGGCTCACGCCGGCCACCCGCAGGACCAGTTTGGCGAGGTCGCCGATGTTGGTCTCCTCCCGGTCGTTGCCGATGTGCACGATCTGTCCCCCGGCGGCCGGCGTGGCCATCAGCCGCAGCATGGCCTCGACGGCGTCGTCGACGTGGCAGAACGCCCGGTACTGGTCAGCGCCGGGCACCGGGAACGGGTCGGTGCCCCGCATGGCGCGCAGGGACATCTCCGGGATGACGTGGTCGGCGCCCATTCGCGGGCCGTACACGTTGTGGAACCGACCGACCACGGTCTCGAAGCCGCGGGCCCGGGCCGTGTGCAGGAAGCCGGCCTCCCCGAGCAGCTTGCTGACCGCGTACGCGAACCGGGGCGCCGCGATGTCGGAGATCATCGTCGGTACGGCCTCGGACGTCGGCACCGGCACCACCCCGGCCGACACGCCTCCGGCGTAGACCTCGCTGGTGGAGGCGAAGAACACCCGCTCGCCCGGTGCCACCCAGTCGAGCAGGTGCAGCGCGGTGAGCGTGTTGACCCGGATCACCCGGGCCGGGTCCTGTTCCACGTTGCGGACGCCCACCACGGCGGCGAGCAGGTAGATCTGGTCCCAGCCGGTCGGCAGCCCGGCCCAGGTGTCCGGGGCGGTCAGGTCGGCGGAGACCACCTGGACCGCCGGATCGGCGCGCAGCCGGTCGAGGTCGGCGTCGGCGCGTCCCCGGGAGAAGTCGTCCACGATCGTCACCTGGTGACCGTCGGCCACCAGACGGCGGGTCAGGTGCAGGCCGATGAAGCCCGCCCCGCCGAGCAGCAGTGCCCTCATGCCCGGGTCACCTCCGCCGCCGGGGTGGTCGTGGTCGAACCGTTCGCGGCGGTGCCGTTCGCCGCCGCGCCGTTCGCGCCGGAGTGCGGCGCGCCGGAGCCGTTCGCGGCGGTGCCGTTCGGTCCGGCGGGGGCGGGTGGCAGGTAGCCGAGTCCCGCGTACCGGATGCCGGCCCCCAGCACCGCGTCGGCGTCGAGCACCCGCCAGGAGTCGTAGATGAACGCCGGTCGAGCCGCGCCGAGCACCTCCGGGACGCGGATCGCCCGGTAGTCCGGGTGATCGTTGATGATCAGGACGGCGTCGGCGTCGGTGAACGCCTTGTCCAGGGCGATCGGCTCACCCCCGTACTGCCGGATCACGTCGTCGGTGACCATCGGGTCATGACCCAGCACGGTGACCCCGGCGGCGGAGAAGACCCGCATCATGGTGGCGATGGGCGTGCCGCGCATGTCGTCGGTGGGCGGCCAGCCCTTGTACGCCCACCCGAGCACCGCCAGCCGGGCCCCGAGACTGCGGCCCCGCGCCTCGACCAGCATCCGGACCACGGTCTCGCCGACGTGGATCGGCAGGTACTCGTTGAGCTGACGCGCCTTGCCGACGAGGAACGGCCGCCGGTCGCCCGCGCTGTCGATCAGGATGTACGGGTCCTTGGACAGGCAACCGCCACCGACGTACCCGGGCTTGGCGAGGTCCGGCCGCGGGTAGTCGACGTTCGCCGCCCTGATCACCTCCAGCGGGTCGAGGCCGTGCCGCTCGGCGATCAGCGCGATCTCGTTGCCGAAGGAGTAGATCAGGTCGGTGTGGCAGTTGTTGGACAACTTCACCAGTTCGGCGGTCTCCAGGCCACTGACCGGGACGACGGTCTGGGCCAGCCCGTTGAAGAACTCGACACCGGCGGCCAGGCTGTCGGCGTCCAGCCCGCCGACCACCTGCGGCAGCTCGACGAGTTCGCGCAGCGCCTGACCCTGGATGGTCCGTTCCGGCGCCATCACCAGCTTGACCCGGTCCCCCCAGGCCGCGCGCAGCTCCGGCAGCACCACCCGGCGGCTGGCGCCGACCGGCACCGTGCTGCGGACCACGACGAGGGTGTCCGGCCGGCAACTGGCGGCCACCGCCCGCGCGGCGGCGGCCAGGTTCGCCAGGTTCGGCCGATGGGTGAGGTTGTCGACCGGCGTCGACACACTGATCACCGCGACGTCGACGGTGTCCCGGGGCAGCTCGGCGTCCACCTGGATGGTCCGGCCGATGTGGGCGGCGAAGATGTCCTCGATGCCGGGTTCGAAGATGTGCGGCCGGCCCCGGGACAGCGACGCCACCACCGTGGGCGACACGTCCGCGCCGTACACGGTGAAGCCCTTGTCGGCCAGGGCGGCGGTGAGGGTGAGCCCCACGTAGCCCATGCCGACGACCCCGATCTTCGTACTCATCTGCGGTTTCCTCTCGTTGTTTCCACTTGACGTGCTGGACCCTTGCCGTGGCCCGAGCCGGGGTGGGTCACCCCGCCTGCCCGGCGGTCCAGATGTCCTTGATCGAGGTGACCAGGTCCCGCACCGGCGTCCAGCCCAGGTCCCGGCCGGCCCGGCCGATGTCGGCCTGGATCCAGTCGACAGCGGTCGAACGCTGCGGACCGGTGCCGGCCTCGCGGATCCGACCCCGGTAGCCGGCCGTGCCGGCCAGCAGTTCGACGGCCTCCCGCGCGGTGACCGTCCGGCCGCTGCCGGCGTTGAGGACCCGGTGCGGCACGGTCGGCGCGAGCACCACCGAGACGATCAGCGCGGCCAGGTCCCGGACGTCCACGAAGTCCCGGTACGCCGTGAGCGGCCCCAGGGTGATCTCCAAGTGGTTGTCGGCCAGCGCGGAGCGCAGCCGCGCGGCGGCCCGGCCCAGCAGGTTCTCCGCCGACATCCCCGGGCCGATCGGGTTGAACACCCGCAGTGACACCGCATCCGCCTGACCGGACTCCCCCGCCAACTGGAACAGCCGGGTCCCGGCCAGGTGGCTGACGCCGTACGCGCTGACCGGCCGCGCCGGGTCCTCCTCGGTGACCGGCACGCCACGCGGAACGACCCCGTACTCACCGGCGGAGCCGAGCCGGACCAGCCGGGCTCGCGGCGCCACCGCGCCGACGGCGTCGAGCAGCTTCGCCGCGACCAGCGTGTTCGCCGTGGTCAGTTGCGCGGCCGTACCGGTGAGCGCGCCGACGCAGCAGACCACCGCGTCGGGAGCGGCCTTGCGCAGCAGCACCGCGAGTCCCTCCGGCGCGCCGTCGAGCAGGTTGTAGGCCGCGCGGCCAGGGCAGATCACCTCGGTGATCCGGGGGTCCGCCTCCAGCGCGGCCCGCGCGTGCCCGCCGATGAAACCGGACGCCCCGAACAGCAGCACCCGGGTCATACCAGCTCCCCCGGTCGCCCGGCGGCACGGTCGACGACGACGGTGCCGACGGCCGGGGAGACCGGCGCCATCGCGGGCGACACCGGCGTCACCGCCGGATCCGGGACCGGCGCTCCGACCGGGTCCGGGCCCGCCGGCCGGCCGGGCAGCAGGATCGGTCGCAGCTGGGCGAACGCCCGGTTCGCCTCGTCGTAGTCCTCCGGCCGGCCGATGTCCAGCCAGAACCCGTCGAACGGGTACGTCGCCGGGTTCTCCCCCGCCGCCAGCAGGTCCAGCACCAGTTGGTCGAAGCCGAGGGCGAGTCCCGACGGGTACGGCTCGAGCGTCCGGCGGGACATCCCGTACACGCCCATGCTGACCGGGTAACGCAGCGCCGGCTTCTCCCGGAACCCGGTGATCCGTCCGGCGTTCACGTCCAGCACCCCGAAGTCGATCTGGTGCACCCGCTCGGAGGTCGCCAGCGTCAGTCCCGCGCCGGAGACCGCGTGGGCGCGCAGCAGGTCGGCGTAGTCCAGGTCGGTGAGGATGTCCCCGTTCATCACCAGGAACTCCTCGGGCAGCCGGTGTTTGAGCGCGAACAACGGACCGACGGTGGACAGGGGTCGCTCCTCCTCGACGTAGTCGATGGTCAGTCCCCACCGACGGCCGTCCCCGACGAACGCCCGGATCAGCGGTCCGAGATAGTTGATCGCCAGGGTCACCGAGGTGAACCCCCGCGACGCGAGTTGGTCGAGCACGATCTGCAGGATCGAGTGGCTGTCGCCGATCGGCATCAGGGGTTTGGGCAGCGTCGTCGTGTACGGCCGCAACCTCACTCCCTTGCCACCGGCAAGGATCACCGCGTGCAACCGGACCTCCCCAGGTCTCGAGCGGACTATCGGTAGTGCCGGATCTGCCCGATCACCGGAAGGAGACCGAGCGCGAACAGCGCCTGGAGCAGCAGGACGCTGACCAGGTAGAGCGTGGTGTCGGTGAGCGCGGAGCCATGCTGCCCGAGCAGGGGCGCGGCGCCGAGCAGCGCGCCGACGCCCGTGTGCAGGGCGATCACGACCGTCATGGACAGGCACAACCAGCCGTACCGTCCGCGTCCGGCCAGCAGGAACGCCAGGTAGTAGGCGCCGGCCAGCGCGACGTGCGCGGCCGTCATGACCGCGCCGGCGGCCGAGAGCGCACCCGCCTGGAACAGGCCGGCCAGCAGCGCCGCCCCCAGCACGGCCGGGGTGGCGAGGCAGACCGCGACCTCCCGGCCGATCCTGCGCCAGACCCCGGCGACGAAGGTGTCCGGCCGGCGCGCCCGACGGGTCAGCGCCACGGCGTCGGCCCAGAACCGGCCGCTGCGCCACTCCACCACACCCATCGACAGGATCAGCGGCACCGCGGCCGCCGCGATGTCCAGCCGGCCGAGCAGGTAGGGCGCCTGGGCGTGGAACAGCAGCGCCGCCGAGCAGAGCCCGTATCCGGCGACCCCGCACAGCGCCGGCGCGTCCGGCCACAGTGGATCCCGGGCGGCCGGTTCCTCGGCCCGGCCGTCGGCCCGGGTGGCCCAGATGGCCGCGGCGAAGGCGACCAGCACGCAGACCATGGCCACGGCCACGGTCCAGCGGCGCTGCGTCAAGCCGCCGGAGGCCAGGTAGGCCGCCCCGGACAGGAAGGCCGGGAGCATCGCCGCGGCCAGCCACAGCTCGCGGCGGTAGAAGGTCAGCAATGTGCCGGCCAGCTGGTACGTCAACTGGAAGACGATCATCAGGGCGAGCGCCGGTCCGCCCCGCGACAGCACCGCGCCGCCGAGCAGCACTCCGAGCGGCGGTGCGGCCAGGGCGGTCGCGCGCAGCAGCCGGGCCGCCGAGCGCGGCCGGCCGAGGCCGAGCAGCCGGTACGCGGCGTACGCGGCGACGCCCGAGTAGATCCAGCCGATCGTCCCGGCGAGCACCATCCCCAGCACCAGGCCGGGGCGCCCCACCAGCGCCAGCACGGCCGGGAAGGCGGCGCTCGGCAGCGCGTACAGCAGTCCGTGCGAGATGGGCCGCAGCCCCGCCCACCGGTCCCGACCGGTGACCGCCGTGCCGTACGGCTCGTCGCTGGCCGGTGCCGGCGGCCCCAGCCGGCGGAACACCTCGGAGGCGAGTTCGAACACGTCGGTGTAGCCGTACTCGACCTGGGCGATCCGGTCGGTGTGCCCGTCGGCCTCCAGCGCGGCGGTCACCTGTAGCGCGTCGACCGCCTGACCCAGTTGCGGTCGGACCCGCTCGACCAGGTCGTCCACCGGGTCGGTGGAGATCCTGGGCAGCAGGACCGTCCGTTCGTCGGACCGGTCGGCGTCGCCCGGCGGGTCCGTGTCGGACGGCGGGACGGTGTCGGACGGCGGGACGGTGTCGGACGGCGGGACGGTGTCGGACGGCGCGGCGAGCACGGCGCCGTCGAGTGGCGACCGGGGGTCGGTGCCGACATCACCGCTGGTGGTCACCGCGGTTCACCGGCCGGCAGCGGGGCCGGCGCCGTCGCCCGGATCGGCGTGCCGGGCTGCGCCGGTGCCCGCGGCGGGCCGAGCCGGCCGGGTACCTCGGGCGCCCGCTGCCGGGGAATCCGCAGTGGAACGGTGGCCACCCCGGGACGGATCTTGTGGTTCGGAACGCTGACCCGGCCCTGTGCCTGACCGCGTGGCTGCGGGGCCGCCACCGGCGCGGGAGCGGCGAGCCGTTCGTAGATGTCGCGGTACGCCTGGAGCGAGCGTTGCAGGGTGAACTTCTCCAGCACCCGGGCCCGGGCCACCGCGCCGAGCCGCAACCGCAGGTCCCAGTCACGCAGCAGCCGTACGCAGGCCTCGGCGACGGCCGGGACGTCCCGCGGGGCGACCACGATCCCGGTGTCGCCGACCGCCTCCGCGACGCCGCCGACGTTCGTGCAGACGGTTGGCCGGCCGCACGCCATCGCCTCCACCACCGTGTACGGGAAACCCTCCGAGATGCTGGTGAGCGCGACCAGGCTGCCGGCGTGGTACGCCTCGACCGCGCTGCCCACCCGGCCCTCCAGGGTGGCGTGGCCGGTCAGCCCCAACTCGTCGATCAGGGCCTGGCAGCTCTCGTGGTAGATCCGGTTGGCCGCCGGGGTGCCACCGAAGATCCGCAGCCGGGCGGCCGGGATCTCCGCGCGGACCAGCGCGAACGCCCGGATCAGGGTGTGCAGGTCCTTCAGCGGGTCGACGCGCCCCATGAACGAGATGGTCGGGACGTCCGGTTCGCCGGCCGCCGGCGGGAACTCGTCCGGATCGACGCCGTTGTACATCGTCCACATCCGCTCGGGGTCGGCGCCGTTGTGCAGCTGCCAGCGGCGGTTGTACTGGGAGTGCGGCGCCAGCGCGTCGGTGATCAGGTACGCCGACCCGGCGAGCGACCGGAAGAAGCTGAGCACCAGGACCCGGACCGGGTGTGGCGCGCTGTCGTGCAGATACGCGATGTACCGCTCCCGCAGGTAGATGCCGTGTTCGGACATCACCAGCGGGGTGCCGTAGGTCCACTTCGCGGCCATCCCGACCAGTGCGGCCAGACCGTTCATCGACGAGTGGACGATGTCGGCCCGCAGCGGCGGCGCGCTCAACGGACGCAGCATGTGCGAGATGAGCCAGGCGGCCTCCAGCGCGTCGGCGACGGTGAGCGCGGGCCCGGTCTCGTCGACCCGCAGGGTGTGCCAGGCGTCCAGCAGCATCCCCAGGGCCCGGTTGGACAGCAGTCCCGCGCTCAGGTCGCCGCCGTCGACGGCGTACTCGAACATGCCGCGCAGGGCGAGCAGGAAGGTGCTCCGGTTGACCGCACCCGCCTGGGACCGGGTCGATTCCAGCGGGGTGACCAGGGCCCGCAGGAACACCTCGTAGGACTCGACGAACCCCGCGCCGGGGCGCCCGGACGGAACCAGGGCGCCCCGGGTGGGGCGGCGGCCGGCCGGCCGGCCGCCCCACAACGGGATCGAGTGGATGCGATCGAGGTTCGCCGGCAGGTCGAACACGGGTTTCTCGGTGCCGTCCACGGTGAGCGCCGCGACCTCCCAGCGGAAGTCCGGCATTCCCCGGATCAGCTGTTCACACCAGACGCTCACGCCGCCCATCGCGTAGGGATAGGTCCCTTCGGAGACCAGCGCGATCCTCACCGAGCGCTCCCGTTCACTGTTGTTCTGCCGGTTGTCGCGACGCGTGTCGTTACGCGCGGGGTGCCGCGGTGAACGTGACGGCGGTGTTCGCCGCGAGCGTCGCCGGTACGGTCACGTCGGTGCCGTACGTGGTGGCGCCCGTGGTGCTCGCGGCCACGCCGCCCAACTGGACGGAGCCGGCGGCCGGCGAGGTGACCGTGATGGTGCCGGTGCCGCGGTCGTAGATCGCGTCCACTCCCGCGTTCAACTCGGCGAAGTGGGCGGTACGGGCCCGCGCGTACGCGGCGATGTTCGACCACGACGAGTTGATCAGCGGCACCGAGTAGTAGGAGTCGTACCTGGTGAGCACGGCCGACACCCAGTCGGTGACCAGGCTCTGCCCCGAGCCGTAGTCGTACACGTTGGCGATGTGGAAGGTGTGCGTGTAGATCGATCCGGACGCCACGTGTTGCAGCCCCAGGTCGGCCTCGGAACCGAGGATCTGCGCGTAGGTGCGGTTGGTGGGCCAGTACGGGGTGTCCCCGTCCGGGCCGTACTGGGCGTTGTAGAAGGCCGTCTCCGTCTCCGGGGTCAGCGTGTGGTACGCGATGTTCGTCGGCCAGTCGGGGATCACCGTGATGTTGGCGTCCAGCGGATGCACGGTGCCCGCGTTGAAGTGCGCCGGCACGTGACCGGGGTACGACATGTTGTCGTGCAGGACGGTGATCCCGAGGTCGTCGGCGGCCTGCAACAGGTTCGGGTTGGACGCCGTCAGCCCGTGGTCGGTCAGCGGCTCCCCCGGGGCGTCGGCGTAGACGCCGAGGCCGGAGTACTCGGGAGACTTCAGGATGTCACTCGGGTAGTTCAGCCCGATCGACGTGCCCGCCGTCTTGTTCTCGCTGATCTGGTCGTACGTGGTGCTGTAGCTCGTGTCGTTCATCTCGGGGTGGCTGTACGTGTGGTTCAGCCACCGGAAGTTGTCCTTGAGGCACTTCGTGGTGGCGGTCAGCGTGCTGGCGCCGCCGTTGGGGCTGCACGTGCTGTTGGCGAACGGGTCGATGCCGGCGCCGTTGTAGGCGATGTTGAAGGTGAACCCGGACGCCTGGGGGTGGGCGGTGCGCAGGGCGGTCTGCCGCGCGTCGAGGTTGACCGCGTCGTGGCCGGTGACGTGCCAGCCCGGCGTGTACTCGACGGTGCCGTCGGTGTGGTAAACGGCCGCGCCGTTGAACCAGTCGTCGATGTCGACGTTCAGGTTGTGCTTCTGCTCGCCGAGGAACAGGCCCTTGGTGGCCCACCGGATCAGGCCGTAGACCAGCAGGTCGGTCTGGAGCAGGTACTGGTTGTTGGTGAACGTCAGCGCGATCCGCTCCCGGCCGTCGCTGGAGGTGCTCCGCACTCCGAGCACGTCGGAGCCGTTGGTCAGCAGGGGGTCGGCGGCGCAGCCGGACCGGATCGAGGTGCGGTAGAGGTACGACTGCGTGATCGGGATCTGCGCGGAGCTGTTGAGGTAGTCGAACACCGAGGCGCCGGCGCTGGTCAGCGCGGCCGGCAGCGGGGTGCTGTCGACCCCGCCCTCGCCGTTGTAGTCGAGGCAGTAGTCCTCGGGCCAGGTGCCGTAACTGGTGTAGAGGGCGACCTGCCGGACCCCGAAGTCACGCTCGTACGCCCAGAGCAGGTTCCACTCCGAACTGGTCAGCCCGTACAGGTAGTTACCGCCGGACTCGTAGATCAGCATGCTGTTGGTCAGCAGGATCGCGTTGTACCTGCCGACGTCGCTGGACCGGGCCAGCGTGCTCGCGGTCAGCGGCGTGGTGGCGGTGTAGATGACGTCGTAGGCGGCGCCCATCCGGTCGAGGGTGGTGGTGAGCGCGGACACCCCGAAGTCGTTGGTGTCGGTGGCCACGATCAGTGCCCGCAGCGCGACCTGGTCGTTGTCCGACTGGATGCTGACGCCGTTGGCCCTGGTGGTGGCCCGGGACCCGGACGGGTTGGACCTGTCGACCCGGACCGAGCCGGGCCGGGTGGGCAGCGGGCCGGGGTGGGCCGCCCTGGGGTTCGCCACCTGACCGAGGCCGGGCACGGCGGGCGGCTTGGCGAGGGGGGTCGACGGCCGGGCGAGGACGGGAGTCTGGGTGCCGAGGATGACCGTGAGTGCGGTCAAACCGGCGAGGGCGAGTCGCGTGGCGCGACGACGTGCCGGTCCGGTGAGGACCATGTACTGACCTCCGATGGGGGACGACCGGGGTGACTGACAGTCCATCAAGGACTATTGATATACAAATGAAGCCTATCAATGACCAGCCGAACTGAACGAATACTAAATGTGTCGCCCAGCGAATTGACCAAGCCGCGCTCGAATGCTAGTACCACAATCTGGGAAGCCTACCGCAATATTAAATTACGTTGCGTTTCAAATGTCATTTTTACAGGGACTGGCCGGCCTGACGTGCACCTCGTCGACCGTTACCGCAATGTGGCGGAAATTATTTGGAAATTATTTATGATGATCACCTGGCGGATTCGATCGGTTCGACCTGGACGGCCGAGGGAGCTGGCCCACCACGTCGGCAGGGCGAATAAGTACATCGAGGCCAGCGCGTGGGACCGTGCGGTTCGCCGAATCGGTACGTTCAACCGATAGCCATACCCCGCTTCGATTCTGACCGTCGGGCTGATCCCGGACACGACCCCGCAGATCGAACCGGGTTCGGCCACCCCACCGAATCGTGCCCGGGGGTACCGGTAATTCCATCCTCATCGCGGCGCCGATACGGACAATGGGATGATTGCGTCCGACCGGTTCCGTCGCCCCGGTCTTGAAGCGCACCCCACCGTCGCCGCACGGAGGTTTTTCCGCAATTTGCACCCGCGATATCAGTGGATATTGAACATCGGAGAGGAATGCGGCGACAAGAGGTCGACCATCCGCTGTCATTTCGATTGGACGCCGTGCTGACCGTCGTTCCGGAATGCCACCGGTCATCCCGGCGGCGCGGCGACCCGGTCGCTCGTCTCAGGGCCGGTCACGTCCGAACCGGTGGCGGCCGGTGCCGCGCTTGACCTGGAGTGCGCTCCAGGGTCAAGGGTGGTCGGTGGCGAACCGCCCCTTTCCCTCGGAGGACCCATGAAGTACCGCACGATCGGCTCCGACCCGACGACCCGTCGGCAGGTCAGCGTGCTCAGCCTCGGCGCGATGCTCTTCGGCACCGCCGTCGACGAGGCCACCTCGTACGCCATCCTCGACCGGTACGTCGAGGCCGGTGGCACGTTCGTCGACACCTCGAACAACTACGCGTTCTGGCGCACCGGGGGCCAGGGCGGGGACAGCGAGGACCTGCTCGGACGCTGGCGGCGCAGCCGGGGCGTCGGCGCCGAAGTGGTGATCGCCACCAAGCTCGGCGCGCGTCCCCTGGCTCCGGGCACCGGCTACGTGGACAACCCGGAGGGCCTGTCGGCGAAGGTGATCCGCGAGTCCGCCGAGCGCAGCCGGGAACGGCTCGGCACGGACCGGCTGGACCTGCTCTACGCGCACCTCGATGACCGGACGGTGCCGCTGCGGGAGACCGTGGAGGGCTTCGCCGAACTGGTCGCCGAAGGGACCGTGGGGCTGCTCGGGGTGAGCAACCATCCCGCCTGGCGGGTGGAGCGGGCCCGGACCATCGCGGCCGGCGCCGGCCTGCCCGGGTACGAGGTTCTCCAGTACCACCGCAGCTACCTGCCCAGCCGGGTCGACCTGCCGAGCGACCTGCACCCGGACGGCAACGTCGGCTGGGTCGGCCCGGATCTGGTCAGCTACCTGCACGCCGAGCCGCAACTCACCCTGGTCGCGTACTCGCCGCTGCTGACGGGGGCGTACACCCGGCCGGAGCGGTTGCGCGCCGCGTACGACCTGCCCAGCACGCCCGCCCGGCTGGCCGCACTGCGGGAGGTGGCCGCGCAGACCGGAGCGACGGCCAACCAGGTCGTCCTGGCCTGGCTGATCGGCGGGGATCTGCCGGCGATCCCGCTGGTCGGCGCCTCCTCGGTGGCCCAGCTCGACGAGAGCCTCGCGGCGGTGGACCTGGAGTTGACGCCGGAGCAGCGGGATCGGCTCGACAGGGCCGGCTGAGCACCGCCCGGGCCGGTGCGGTGCTCAGCCGGCCTGGTCACGGCCGGCTGAGGCGCGTCCCGGCCGGGGCGGTGCGGTGCGGTGCTCAGTCCTGCTGGTCGAGGAAGGCCAGCGTCACGGCGGCGAACAGCGGGGAATCGGCGATGTCGTAGTGCGTGAGCCCCGGCAGGATGGCCAGCGCGTGACCGCCCTTCGGCCGGCCATCCCCCGTCCAGCCGCCGTCCCGCAGGCCACCGTCGAGCAGGTTGAAGATCTCGACGAAGTGACTCGGCGGCGCCATGTCGGCGTCGGCGGCGAGCACCAGCGTGGGCACCGACAGCCCGCGGACCTTCTCGGTGTAGTCGAAGTCCTTGGCCATCGCCGCACCGATCCGGTCCAACAGCTTGGGGAAGTCCTCGGGACGGGGCGCCACCCGCTGGTAGAGCTCGTACATCGGGGTCTCCTTCATGAACTCGGCGGCGGCCGCGCTCACCTGGCCCTGCTGTTCGAGGAGTTCCGGATAGAGCGCCGCGCGGCGGATGTTCGCCGACGCCGAGACCAGGCGGCGAACCCGGTCCGGATGCCGGATCGCGACCTGGAGCGCCACACCACCGCCGAGGGAGTAGCCGACCACGTCGGGTCGTCCCAGGTCGAGGTGCTCGATGAGCGCGGCGATGTCGTCGGCCATCAGCGTCACGTCCAGGGGCCGGTCGATGTCGGCCGTCCGGCCGTGACCCTGCAGGTCGACCAGGATGACCCGGTGGTGGTCGGCCAGCTCGGGGAGGATGGCGCCGAACATCTCACCGGAGCAGAGGCCCCCGTGCAGCAGGATCATCGGGTGGCCCGACCCGTGCGTCTCGTAGTAGAGGTTGATGCCGTTCACCTCGGCGTACCGGCCCGAACCCGGCGATCCGGCGGTTTCCTGCGGGTTTGTCATCGCGTGCTCCCTGGTATGTCGTCGAACGGTTGTCGCAATGACCCGGTGGACGACGGAAAATCATCGGACCCTGCGAGTAGCTTCGTCGAGGTGAGCGATGGGGCGAGCGGCACGGTCACCGAGCTGCGGCTGGAAGCGTACCGACCGGAGTTGACGGGCTACTGCTACCGGATGCTGGGGTCGGCGTTCGAGGCGGAGGACGCGGTACAGGACACCTTCATCCGGGCCTGGCGTGGCCTCGACCGGTTCGAGGGGCGTTCGACGTTGAAGTCGTGGCTGTACCGGATCGCGACGAACGTCTGCCTGAGCATGCTCACCAGCGCCCAGCGGCGGGTCCGGCCGATGGATCTCGGCCCCGCCGGCTCCGGCCGGGCCACCGATCCCGGCGAACCGCGCCCCGAGGAGATCTGGGTGGGCCCGGTGCCGGACGACCGGGTGATGCCGGCGGGCGGCGATCCGGCCGAGGTGGTCGCCGCGCGCGAGTCCGTGCGGCTCGCCTTCGTCGCGGCGCTCCAGCATCTGCCGCCACGGCAGCGGGCCGTGCTGATCCTGCGCGAGGTGCTGGCCTGGTCGGCCCAGGAGGTGGCCGACCTGCTCGACACCTCCGTGCCCAGCGTCAACAGCGCCCTGCAACGGGCCCGGGCCACCCTCGCCGGCACCGACGTCACCGCCGAGATCCACGAGCCGCTGGACGACAGGCAGCAGGACCTGCTGCGGCGGTATGTGCGGGCCTTCGAGACGTACGACCTCTCGGCCCTGACCGCTCTGCTGCACGAGGACGCGACGCTGTCGATGCCGCCGCTGCCGCTGTGGTTGCGTGGCCACGACGACATCGCCGCCTGGATGGGCGGCACCGGGAGCGGCTGCCGTGGGTCGCGGCTGGTGCCGGTGTCCGTCAACGGCCTGCCGGCGTTCGGGCAGTACCGGCCCAGCGGCACCGGTGCCGGGCACGAAGCGTGGGCGCTGATCGTCCTGGAGTTGTCGGCCGGGCGGATCGCGGCGATGAACCACTTCCTCGACACCGCCCGGGTGTTCCCGCTGCTCGGGCTGCCGTCCCGGCTGGGATAGCGGACCGACTGGGACGGCGGACCGGCGGGGACAGCCGACCGGCGAGGACCGCCGACCGGCGGGGACAGCCGACCGGCGGGGACAGCCGACCGGTTTCCCCGGATCCGGTCCGGTCCGTGGGGCCGGTCCCGGCGCCGGGTGATGCGCGGATCGCGTGCGCCGTGGCCGATCGGCCGGGGCCCAGAAGGCGGGTTGACGGGCGTCAGCACAGCCGCAACAATCCATTCACATCGTTGTTAGCGCTCACATGGCGGATTTCCTCAGCCGACGCGGCGGTCGCCGCGGGCCGGGTCCGGCCCGGTCCAGGCACCGGCCGCGCCCCGGGTCCGCCTCGGCCCTTCGCGACGGTCCCGCCCGCTGACGGCGACTCCGACCGACTCGACGATGGGAGTAGACAATGCGGACGAGAGCACGATGGTTCGCGACGGTCGCCGCACTGGGACTCGCGATCGCCGGCGCGACGATCCCGACCGGTGGCGCCAGTGCGGAGTCCAACGGTGGAGTACGGGTCATGCCCCTCGGCGACTCCATCACCGAAGGCACCCAGGTCCCCGGCGGCTACCGCATCGGCCTCTGGCAACGCCTCGC